>NZ_JBFULJ010001018.1:0-1254 GCF_056400385.1 Priestia sp. P5_B4 | reverse complement strand
CTGCTATACGAATAAATGTGAAACTATCGCTTTCTACATAATAAGATTTAAACCTTTTCTCAATACGTTGAAACTCATTCCGGAATTCTTCTTGAAACACACGGAAATACTGACTTAAATTCCGATGAGTAATTAATAAAAGGTGTAAATTATCTTCATAATGATCCGTTAGTTCAGCTAGGTCTTGTAAATCCTGCATCGTTTCGTGAACTTGGATTAACTCTAAAGTTTGTAGCATTCTTCCAAATTCATCGTATGCAATAAATAGTCCTAGATTCTTCTTTTTTAGTTCATCTAGCACAAATTTAATTTGACTAATAAAATCTGTTTGGTAATCTACGAAAAATTCTGCACCGGCTGTCAATTCCGGGTAAATAGAAATAAACCAATCGATTTCTTCTTTTTCCTGATTCAAAATTGCTAATCGCCATAATTTAAAATCTTTATCATTCTCTGCTAGCAAACGTTTAAATGCTTTAAATGTCTTATTAAATTTTTCTTCCCAAAGTTCCACAACTTGTATTATTTTACCATTTTGTCCAGGTAAAACAATATCGATTTCATTTTCATTCAAAGTACGTATAATAGCATTGAGAATAGCATGTCGGAAACGCCCTTCATTTCCATTTAATGCTACTGTTAAATATGTAGTTGGACTATCCGTTACATTGTTTAATTCTTCATATATTTCATCATGTACCTTGTTAAATTTCGATTGTAGACTTTTGAACGTTTCTCTATCAACTTGTTTGGAAACAATTCCGCCAACGATTGTAGCAATTAGAGATTTACCAGTACCGTAGGGACCCACAATCATGTGAGCTTTCGAATTTGTAGAATTAGTAAACCCTTTTAACAACCCTATAAGTGATTCGGCATGAGAAGGTGTAGGTAGATATCTGTTAATAAATTCTTTTTTACCTAAATCAAATTTTATATTAACACTTGTTTTAAAAGTATCATTAGTTCTAATCATTTGGTTACACCTACCTTACGACGATATTCTTGTTGTAAAAATTCATATGGAGTAATTTCAGGAATTCTAATTAAATCTAGATTATTCGTTCGAATAAACGTTAAATTATAAATAGGATTTTGCGTTAATTCATTCAAAGCATTTACAATAGTACTTCTTTTCATGTTAAATACTTTTCCCCATAATGCGGGTTGATTAACTAAGTCCTCTACACTTATATTACTTACTCCGTGAAGGGTTTTATAATCTAAGAGTACATACATTAGCGCCGATAAACC
>NZ_JBFULJ010001017.1:0-1257 GCF_056400385.1 Priestia sp. P5_B4 | reverse complement strand
CTTATATAGGTTAATACCCCACTTAAAAGAAAACTATTCATAGAATAGCAAAAAAAATAAAAAAAACTTGTAAAAGGATTTAAGAATTGCGATAGAGTCATAGAAAATAGACTAACTAGTATATAATAGAAAACGGAACATAGTTTAGAAGAGAAAGGAGACATGAAGTGAAAATAAAAAATCAAAGCGATATAGTAGAACAGCACTTGATTCAGCATTGGATGTATYTTCAGCATACGAAGAAATCTGTGAAGGTGGATACGTCAGAAATTAAATGGATTTCTGCATCTCCTTACAATCGCGGCGTATATGCAGGAACCCGTCATATTGAGCCTGCGTTAGGGATATGCTCTTCGGAAGGGGAGGAACCTCTATGGATTGTCGGTCCATCTTCATATGATAACCTTGGGCCAGTTCTTCATAAAAATGGATTTGTTCCTTATGAAAAATGGATCGGAATGATTCAGCACATTCAAGAAAAAGAATACATACATACAGGAGTAGTAGGGTTTCAATGTAAGCGAGTGCACACAGAAGCTGAATTGAAAGAATGGATAACGGTATACATAGACGGCTATCAAAAACCAAAAGAATATCAAGCTGACTTTCTTGAAAGGTTTAGGGAGCTTATGCAGCACGCTGATCAATATCAGTTATATCTGGGCCTTTATCACAACCAGCCAGCTGTAGCTGGGTCTCTCTTTTTTTATGACGGTACAGCGGGCTTGTATTGTATCACTACAGCTAGACATATGAGGAGAAAAGGCCTGGCCACCGCATATTTGAAGGAAGTTCTTACTGAAGCAAAAAAACAGGCAGATACGTGTATYTTGCATGCTACAAGTGCAGGAAAGCCAGCCTATGAAAAAATTGGTTTTACAGCGGTTAACGAATTTGATGTATATAGATGGAGAAATAGGAATGGGACATAATGTGCTGCGGTTTGTGAGAGAAGAGACAAATTTCGACAAATTTTTAAAAAAGTGTAGCTTCCACTTCGTTTTTGGTGTATCCTAGGAAAAAGCAGCAGCATGAGCTAGTGTTGTACATAGAACACAGATAAAAGGAGTCATTATGAAACATTTTTTTAAAACGAGCACGTTTTGGATAGGTTTGGTTGTCGGAATCGCGCTCACATTTGGGGGATATTTTACTGTTACTAGTATTTATGATTATTATTTATGACGAGAACAGATGAAAKTATTGACTGCCTCTCAGAAAAACCTTCAAACTGCTTTTAAAGAGTATTATCAGCTT
>NZ_JBFULJ010001016.1:0-1257 GCF_056400385.1 Priestia sp. P5_B4 | reverse complement strand
GAACAAATCAGTCCTGCAATTCCAATAATTGCGATTAAAAACCGATTAAAATTATTCAATTTTCCACCTCATCTCAACGTGAACTCCTACTGCTTTTTTGTTGTGTATAAAGGGAAGGCAACGAGATATTCAATAGTTACCCGCAATATTTTTTTGATAAACTTTCTAACTGTAAAACTGAATATAAAAAAAACGACTAGGTTTCCCTAGTCATTTTCCGCGTCTCTATACGTTGTCTTGTGAGCTTTGATGAACTTATTACCATTTATTAAACCGCCAATTAATAAAATAGCGGCCGTTAAATAAAACCAGACCATTAAAATAATAATACTTCCAAGCTGACCATAGATTTGCGAGTAGCTTCCAAACTGGACATAATATCCAAATCCGGTAGATACAACTTGCCATCCTAGCGTGGAGAAAACAGCTCCTGGAAGTACATCTTTCCACGTTACTCTTGCGCTTGGCATCAGTTTGTAAAAAAGAATAAAAAAGCCTAATAAAAATAATGTCCCAATTCCCCATCTAATTGTCGTCCAGCTTTGAAACCATATGTCAGGAACATGGACTTTTGTTAGTACCAGATGTCGAATGACCTCTTCAATAATTGGGACAAATAATGAAATAGCTACCACAACCATAAAACCAAAAGTTAAAATTAAATCATTGATTAAACCGCGCAAAAACGTTTGTTTTCTTTGAATATGATACGCGTCATTTAACGAGCGAACCAAAGATTGTATAGCCATAGATGCGAGCCAAAAAGTCGCCAATAAACTAAAAGATAAAACCTTTTTCCCGCTATTGTTAACTGTTTCAATTGACCGTTCAATTACGTCATAGGCGCTTTTAGGCGTAAATGGTTCAATAAATACCAGCAAATTGTTTGTATCAATTGGAAAGAAACTCAGCAGAGAAAAAAGAAAGATAATAAACGGTACAAAAGATAACAAAAAATAGTAGGCTGTTTGAGCAGCCTGATCAAAGAAACGCTCCGTAAAAAAACGAGCGGCAACGGTCTTAGATGTTTGAATCATAACAGCGTTCTCCTTTACTTTCGCTTCACTCTGTAGTGAAATTCATATTCAATTTTTATGTTCAACATGTATTGGATAAGTTTCGGCTTATAAAGCTTTCCTTTTCCATTATCCACGGTTGACAAAGAATTTAACCTGTAAAATTATACAGCCGGTTCATAAAGAAGATATTATTATAATTACATCTGCCATTACCACCATATTAATAGATCTTCTTTTC
>NZ_JBFULJ010001015.1:0-1259 GCF_056400385.1 Priestia sp. P5_B4 | reverse complement strand
GTGTAACGAGTAACTCATTGTACGTCCCTTCTAGTAAATGTGTATGATGATTCATTCCTGACCTTCCTTCAATTCGTTCTTTTCTTTGTTATCGGTTAAGGCCTAAAAATATTTACTATTTCAAAAGAACTTATGCTTGATTTACTTCTTACCTTTTGAACGTCCTGACAATATCGCGCTCACTTTTTCCTTGTTGACGGTGTATAAACAAGTACAATCATCTGACTCATACGCCTCTTCTAGTTGAAACGAAAATTTTTTTAAAAGAGTAATTGAATCTTTATTATTAGGATCAACTTTTGCTTCAATTTCTTGTATACGAAACTCTTCAAAAGCTTTTTCTAGCAAAAGGCAGAGCGCTTCTGTCATGAGACCTTTTTTCCAAAAAGGTCTGCCTAAATCATACCCAATCTCTGCTTGCTTTTTAACATAATCAATACGGTTTAGACCGCAGGTTCCAATGATCTCATCGGAAGTCTTTAATCGAATAGCATAGCGTGTTGCTTTTCCTTCTTTCGTCAAACTTTGGAGAAGTGCAATCATGCTTTCCGCTTGATAAAGCGTCGTAAAGGGCTCAATATTCATATATCTAGTAACCTCTTCATCCGACCAATATTCAAAAACTTTAGAAGCATCTTTTTTTTGAAGAGGAGATAAATATACCCTCATCTATGTTCTCCCTCCTTTTGCTGAATGATGAAACAAGACATTTTCATCTGCGCCTCTTTCACATCTTAAAAAATCTCACATGGTGGACGGAACATGTGAGATTTGACATTTAACTATTTTTTGATTGTGCATCGCGCAGCTGCGTATATAAACGATTAATTGCTACAGTCATTGACTGTTCATAGGAATGATGATCATAATAAACCGCTATATTTTTTAACATTTCATACGTTTGATGATCAAGCTGCACCTCAAGCGTAATTTTTTCGTCAATTGTTGCTGTTTGCAAATGATGAGGCAAGTCCTCTTTTGTAGACACTTGCTCTGCAATATGAATTGCTTCTTCTACTGTTTCAATTCGGCCGTACTGATGCACCCATCTTCTGCCCATTTCAATTGTATCTTTTACAAACTGACGATTGGTAATGGTATCTTTAATRTTAAATTGATGATCTGCCACATATACAGATTGATACAAGATGACACTGATCACTTCGTCTTTTAAATTTAATTTTCTCAGCTCATCAATTAAATCCGCTATATATTTAGGTAATGGACTAAATGTCCCTCGCACTTCCTTAATTAAATCC
>NZ_JBFULJ010001014.1:0-1259 GCF_056400385.1 Priestia sp. P5_B4 | reverse complement strand
ATTATATTGTTTTCTCGCTCTTACCCTTTGAATATTCAGAAACGAGTTTAAGTGATGGGCGAGCTATCYATGATGCATTGAGATATGGAAAGATAACGTGTAATCCGGATTAACAAAGGAAAAGTGGCTAATTAAAACTGTACATCCACAACGTATATTAACGCGGCAACGGTACTGAAATAGATACTGATTAGTAATCAATTCGTAATTCTTTAGATACTATGATTGCAGCTACTGCAGTAAACTTACCTGTCTACTCAAAAAATAACAAGGAGCTCTTACTGCAGTAGGTAAGGGGTAGATGGTTATATAGGAGGTGCTAGTGGTTTATTTTTTTATGAAATAGACAAAAAATCGCAAGATGTCCTCCATCTAAAAGTGAAGATAAACAGGATAGCTTTAATTGAAGTACAGATTTCGTAATCTTATTTTCTTGGATAAATGATTATTATGTTTCATATAAAAAAGGGAACACCTGCTAACCAGGAAGTTCCCTTTTTATTTCATCAGATAAAACTACATCAAAACAAAAATTAAAGAAATAGGATATGGTAGGGGCGAAAATTTTTTTCAACCGACCACTGTTACATGATCTATAGTATTTGCATTGAATAAATAAGGGCTAGCTATTAGCATCTACACGTAATAAACGTTATTGTTAATGAGAAGTAAATGATTAAACTACTTTATTAAAACTATGGAGTAAATAAAAAATTTGTTTATTTACTATGCTGCTTGTTTATTTCTTATTTTACTCAGATAAAAATCAATCGTGTTTCCACTTAAAGAGATTTTGCTTTTCCATACTGAGAGTATCCCTTTTTAGAGTAATAGTATCAGTATGGAAAAGTTATATATATTTCTTACATCAGGACTGAAAATTCTACAGCTTTTCTTGATAATATTTCCGATAGACGTTAGGAGTTATATTTTCATATTTTTTAAATGTCTTGATGTAATACCCGGGATCGTTAAAACCCAATTCATCGCTAATCTGTGCAATAGAGAAATCCGTTTCTTCTAATAATTGTTTAGACCACTCTATTTTTTTGAGAGAAATAAAAACAGAAAAATTCATACCCGTTTCTTTGGTAAATACACGGCTGAAATAACCTGTACTAATGTGACATAAATCAGCCATCTTTTGTTGAGATATTTTTTCTCTTTTATGCTTATAAATGTAGTCAAAGGCTGGCTGTAATACTTTGTTTTTACAAACTAAGTGATCGTTAATAGACGTTTTTACGTAAGCATTAGTA
>NZ_JBFULJ010001013.1:0-1260 GCF_056400385.1 Priestia sp. P5_B4 | reverse complement strand
CAGTAGCTTTTCTATTTTAGGCTGTATATGCCGTTTTTTATCAATAATGTGTCAGTAGTGCTACAAGATGTTTCATTTTCTATACATACGTGTATCAAAGGTTATAGGACATTGTTCTCATGGTATACTATCGATTCATGACAAAACACTGTATATGCAGCATGTTTTGTTCATTTTCTGCTTTGGAGGGACAATTTCATTATTTGTTGTTCCTCCTTTTAATTTTATATACAAAACAATAAATTACTCTCCAGAGTACTATTATTCTTAAATCAAGGGAGTTGAAATATTGTGAAAAAGACAGAGCACATCAAGAGGTATGAGCAAGGTATTACTAGTAAGTTTGCTGTGTACAGATTACCCTATGTTTATGACTTTTCTATTTACGCTATTGACATCTTTTATACTGATACAGAGGACTACTTCTTTGGCTGTGCTAAGAACACTACACTTGAAAGATTCTTTACTCGTAAAATCCACCAAGATGAACTGGGGTATTATTTCAAGTATGCTCAAGAAAAGGTCTATCTCAACAGTTTTAATCCAATAAAGAACAATAAGCTACAGTTTGTTCAATGAACTGGCTTTTTTTATGCCATCCAAGACAAATAACCTATCATATCACGATTATGAGAAGTAAATGCTAAGAATATCAGCATGATTAACCCTGTTGTTTTATTTGATATGAATCCTTTCCCTTTATTCGAACATTCTACTACTTAAGAAACCCTAAAAAGTTTACTCAAAGATATAAAGGTGGATTCAATATAAATGAATAATAAGGTTTATATGATCTTTCGTGAGATCTTCATTGTTTGCATTGCTCCCTTTGCTATTATCCTTCTTACCGACCTTTTGGTGCAAATAACCAGTAAAAGAAATTGATTTATGTTCTTCCCCCACTATAAACGGATAATAAATAACAACTTGAGCAAACTATTCATGATAGTTACTTCATCGACTTATCACTTTGTAGACAGAAAAACTACCTTCCGTCGCCGCGTAGGTAGTTTTTTCTGTTTTTAACCTGTATATGGTATACATCTTTAGTTAAAATAAATGTTTTTAATTATTTAACTTTTTGAATGTCGTATCCAAAAAATCCACCTTTTACTTTTACTGTATGAACTCCTGACCATGTTGTACTTACTTTGAAATAGTGCCAATCCCCATTTTCATTCATGAATTCTTTAACGTCATATCCTTTTTTAATTAAATGATCTTGAATATCGTCTTTTTTGCTAATATACATCTTAATTC
>NZ_JBFULJ010001012.1:0-1261 GCF_056400385.1 Priestia sp. P5_B4 | reverse complement strand
CACCAATACATGCAATTACCATCAGCAGCCCGCTAATGCTAAACAGCCAGCCTAAGTTAGAAATAACCCAATTATTTGCATTATTTGTAACTGTCGTAAAGGTTTCACGGTTTGTAAAACTTAATAATGCAGCTCCAATTAACAATAAAAATGGAGGCCAAAATACAGCATGTCTGATCTTTTTCATTACGCTTCCTCCTGCCTGATTAATGAGATGGTACATACCGCTTCAGGGAAACGGTATGTGCTTCTATCAAACTTTCGACGCTCCTATACTTATAATTGCATGTGCAAACTGCTGTAGATCCTCTTTGCTGGCAAAACGGGCATTATTTACTCTCATCGGTTCATTTTCAACGGAAAGCATCACGTCCACAAAGTTAGAGATATTCACAGAGAGTTCATCCCTATCTCCAATCGCAAGGTTTAATCCACTTACAGCTACTAGACGCTTAAATTCTTCTGCACCTGCATAAGCAAGTTCTTGCTTCGTAGAAAATACTTTCTTTACTCCCAAAGCTCTTGCTACCTCTGCGTACAGTTCCACTGYACCTTCAATGTTCCAATCGTATACAGCATGCAAAGCAACTGAAACCGCGCGGCCGTGATGAATTTTCCCAACTGTTCCTAGAGCATGTCCTATGCAGTGTGCAAGCCCCGTTCCTCCTTGTTCGATCGCCATTCCTGCAAGCGTTGCCGCTATTGCGAGTTTTCCTCTTGCCTCTAAGTTTTCAGGCTGCTGCAGAGCCGTTTCTAAGTGTTGACTCACCAATGATATTGCTTGAAGGCTCAGCGCTTGAATAAAAGGATTCGTACGCTTGCCTGTGCATGCTTCAATTGCATGCACAAGCGCATCTAAAGTAGTCGCAGCTGTCAAGAAATCCGGCAGTTTAACAGTAAATCGCGGTTCTAATATCGCTAGTTCCGGTGCCATGTCTTGATCCCACGCCCATACCTTTACTTGATCGTGAGTAGAAAATACAACCGTGCTTGTTACTTCCGCTCCCGTTCCTGAAGTAGTTGGAAGCATAATCGTTTTCACTTTCTTTTTTGCAAAAGGATTGGCCATTAAAGCATAGTGCATCGTTTCATAATGATCCCCTGCAACCAGCGCAGCCATTTTAGCAACGTCCATAGCTGAACCGCCTCCAAGACCAATGACGCACTTTATTTGCTGTTCACGAATAAGCTGGGCAGCCGCATCAATAGAAGCGGCCGTAGGATCACTTTTCACATCATGAAAAACAAACGTCTCTACACC
>NZ_JBFULJ010001011.1:0-1262 GCF_056400385.1 Priestia sp. P5_B4 | reverse complement strand
CAGCTGCCGTGGCTGTTAGCTGGCGTTATAGTAGGAGCATGCTGTGCATTTATTTATAATTTTGTTATCTTTAAAGACCGGCCTGCCAACGTGCTGAGGTCTTCAATGAAATCATTTCATATTCAAGTGAATTTGGTGCTTGATTTAATTATTGAGTTAATTCAAAAGAAAAGAATTGAACCGGCTCAAATCAAACAATATAACCGCAATATTAAAAAACTGGCCGAGTATGCCCGTGTAGTATCAGAAGAGCTTGGAAATACAGATCCCCACGACATATGGCCTGGCGTAACAGCTGAACAGATGCGCCTTTATGTATTTGATACAGTTATGCTGCTCCAGACATATTCCCCGGCGATTCGAAAGCTCAGTGAATTAAAGGCATTTAATCATTTTGATATTCAGCAGCTGCTGTTAAAGCTAGTGGAATCGATTCGCGAAGCAGAGGTATTAAATGAAAATCCTACTCATTCCTTAACGGATGCAGCTCAGCATCTGCAAGAGCTGCGCCAAAAATTAAGTGAACTCGAACCTCAAGATAAAAGGTATAAAGATTGGCTTTACTTAATCCGCCGTATCGAAACGATATCAAATCACGTGATTGATGAAGCCTATGAGCTGCAGCAAGCAATTGTGAAACAAGAAAAACAGCCTCAAAAAGAAGCGGAAGAAAAAGAAGACGAAGAGGACAATGATGAAGAAAAAGGATTAAAACCATCTACGAAAAAGTCTATTCAAGCGGTCATCACTGCTGTTGCGACATTAATATTTGGCTCTTTTTTATCTCCATCGCATCAATATTGGGCGCTGTTAGCAGGCTATTTAGTGCTTCTTGGTACAGAAACGATAGGAAGTACGTTTGTAAAAGCCGTGCAGCGAAGCGTAGGAACGCTTCTAGGAGCAGCTGTTGGCTTTGTTGTCGCAAGCTTCGTCTCACCCGGAATACTTGAAATAACGCTGCTTTTTATCTGTGTGTTTATGGCTTTTTATTTCTTTCCTATTACGTATTCGTTTATGAGCTTTTGGATTACGATGATGCTGGCCTTTATGTATGACATGCTTCTTGGGGGGATTTCAGAGAGTTTGTTACTAGCTCGCGTATTAGATACAGTTGTAGGAGTTGGAATTGGTTTAGCCGTATCTGCTCTTGTGTTTCCTAAAAGAACAAGAGATAAAATAACCGACACCTCAGTAGAATACGTAGCGGCTTTAAAAGAATTTGTTCACACTTATTTGCATCGTTTTACGAAGCAGTATGCGTT
>NZ_JBFULJ010001010.1:0-1268 GCF_056400385.1 Priestia sp. P5_B4 | reverse complement strand
ATATAAAGTAGCATGCCCTTTAATGAAGAAAAAAATGAGAGCCCTTCAACGAAGGCTCTCATTTCCTTAAGAAATACTTATTTTAAGATTTGAACTTTTACTGTTTTTCTTCCCCATTTTAACGCTTCTTTTTGAGAAGGAAGAAGAACGTCAATTTTATTTCCTTTAATTGCGCCGCCCGTATCAGCTGCGATTGCCGTGCCGTAACCCTCTACGTATACTTTTGAACCAAGCTTAATCACTTTTGGATCGACAGAAATCACTTTTTGATTTGGATTCTTTTTCAAGTCGATTCCAATCGCTGTTTTTCCGCTGCAGCCTTTGCAGTTCGCTGTGTACGCTGTTGCTGTTACTTTAAATTCTTTCACAACGTTTGAAGACTTCGCAGGCGCTGCTTTAGCGGGCGTGCTTGATTTTACTTGAGATACTTTTAATACTTGTTTCGGATGAATGCTGTCTGACTTTAAGTTATTCCACTGTTTCAGCTGACTAACCGATACTTTATATGTCTTTGCAATTTTGTATAGCGAATCTCCGCTTTTTACTGTATATGTATTTGTTGCAGCTGATGCACCACTTGCCACTCCGAACAGTGACATTAGAACTAAACTGAACGTAATCATTGTCTTTTTCATGTAATTGATTTCCCCTTTATCTACCAATACATAAAAAATAACACATTAATATTACAGTTATATTTCAGTATCATGTCAATAGTTTGATAGTTTAGTTACAGTAAAAATAAAGATTCTTCCTTTTAAACTAGTAAATTAATCACCTTTACTCTTCAAAAACATACATATTTAGGTATATGACGGTGCTTTTACACACATTTATACTGGATTATTTCATTTGTAACATTTCACTGGTTCTAGAGGCTTATACTTTATTTTATATTGGTTATTTAGAACATAGTTTATTTAAAATTAATAAATGCGTTAAAGGAGCTTAATATACATCACTTTTTACACCGCTGTTGATTTCCGTACAAGACTTCGCTTTCGGCGAGTGGCCGATGAGCCTCCTTGTCGCTTGCGTTCCTGCGGGGTCTCATCTATTCCACTATTTCCTCAGGAATCTTCGTCTTGCTCTCCAATCAACCGCTAGAAACGCATACATACATGACCGCCATAACAATAAAAAAAATCCGAACGAGTTGAATTCTCCATCAAGAATCTCAATTCATCGTTCGGATCTTTTTTCAACTAAAATACTTTTATCATGGCCTTTTTATTTGAAATTAAAATGCCTGCGCTACTTGTTAATAT
>NZ_JBFULJ010001009.1:0-1268 GCF_056400385.1 Priestia sp. P5_B4 | reverse complement strand
CTGTAGTAGTATGCTCCTGGGATTAAATATTATTCACTGAGAATGTTTGTCTAATAATCTAATCTCTTACGGTCATCTGCTTGGGGAGGTTGTTCCATCCACTGATTATCAATCATATCTTTCCCAATACGACTATATATCCATAAGCTATTCAAGGCTGCTTTTTCACAATGGGCTGCAATATCAGCTCTCATACTTGCGATAAGGGCCGCGTTATAATAAGTTACTGCTACACCAAATACGAAACCTKTTTGGAGAAGCATAAGCCGATCTGAAAAAGGAGAAACAGTAGAATTTGTAATCTCTGTATCGCATGACTTAGGTAAATGAAGGTTGTCTTTTGTTAATAGGGATGAAAATATATCAATGTGCTTGTTTTTTACTTGGAGGCTTTTTTCTAATAAAGCTCGTACATTTTGATTTTTTGAAACTTGTGAAAAGCCAAGAATCATCGCTTTCGCAATCATTGTTTTATGTAAATTAAAATAAGTATGTCCAGTTTCTATTGCATTCATGGGTCTCTTCTTACCGAAGACATCTGTTACATAGTGGTATTGTTTAATCAGTTCTACCTTCTTAGGTGTTATATAGGTAGGTGGTTGCTGATAAAGTTGTTTTGAAATAAGCAGGTCCTTAGATTTTTTATAAATCTCCATCGCATCAAGATTACATTGATAATAAAAATCTACAACGTCTTGACGTAGGGAAGTTGTAAAAGATAAGCTCATTTCATTGTGTCCATGTGTGCTCATCATATAGAGGGATTTGAGACACAAAACGTCCGTAAATAAAGGAGGAGCTTCTAAATTAAGATCCTCTTCTGTAAATCCGTTAGGAAGAGGAAACTTTTCTTTTTTAAATAACGCTTTTAAGGTATCTATATGGTTAAGTGAATACTGAAGAGCTGTTTGAAAWAGGCTATGTATTTCAGGATCTTGAATCGTGTGAAGCATATATTTATTTACACATACAGATAATGTTTCACGGGTATAATGTGTCCATAAGTTTGCAATTTCAGGAGATGTTAATGGATTCTTTTTTTCCAATTTTCTGTTCCTCCGTATAAAAATTAATTTTTCTTAGCTTCTCCTCCTTTTAAGCTTTCATACAAGTTAGCTTCTCTTCCAATATTTTCGATAAATTACATTATGTTAACTATAAATGTATAGAGTATATAATCTAAATAGAGAAAAACTACAGGTGCGTTCAATAGATTCTTCTGTTCATTAGTTGTTTTTTGTTTCGAATCAGGCAGGTTAGAATTTTGT
>NZ_JBFULJ010001008.1:0-1273 GCF_056400385.1 Priestia sp. P5_B4 | reverse complement strand
CATCTATTCTTCCGTTATAAGCAAGATTATTCGTTGTAATCCACTGGTGAACCACTTGATCTGCATTGGCTACATTTACCGTAGAATCAGCGTTACCATGAAATACAATGAGCGGCAGTGGCTTTGCCCGTTTTCCCATTTGCTGATAAGCAATTCTTCCTTGTTTAACGGGGGAAGGACCTTTACTGGCCATGACAGAATACGCATTAAATACGTTAAGAGCCGCCTGATATTCGATACCTGCTGACACACCTATTCCAGCAAACAGTTCTGGATACGTTACCCCCATAACGATGCTCATTGCTCCTCCTGCTGACAGACCGGCAATAAACACTTTATTTTTCTGAATAAAGTGCATGTTTTGGACTTTTTTTACAATCCCTGCAATAATAGCTGGCTCGCCAAACCCTCTAATTTGATGAAGAGGTTCAAACCAGTTCCAGCATTTATTCATATTTGAGTTAGAAGACTGCTGTGGGTATACGACAATAAATTCTTTTTCGTCGGCGAGCTCATTCATTTGCGTGCCTATTGCAAAATCATCTGCATTTTGTGTACATCCATGCAGCATAACCATTAGTGGGTAAGATTTTAAAATATGATAGGATTTAGGTAAATAGACCTTGAATTTTTTTCCTTTATGAGTATWTGTTTTAAATGATTCAGATGACGCTTCTTGTTGTTCACTTGAAGACACAAGCGTTGACGTATTTATAACATTAGGTAGTGAACCCAACATGGTACCCCTCCTCTTTTTGTCAACGTTTTCATTTTTCTTCCCAATTACGTCCTGTATTACAATACTACATATTATTTCGTTTTTTTGCACGTTCTACATACTCTAAGAGTACCACTTGTTTTGGTTTTAAGGCGTTTTTTATCTTCTTGAAATTTGGGATTTTTTTGCTATATATATACTTTATTACTATATATGAAAATTGTCACTATAATCATGAAAAAAGGACAAACATGCCGTTTGCCCTTTTATTTGGACCTTGATGTTTAAATACCTTTTGCCGAATTAAGCCTCTATACTTTTATTATATGATGCTCCCTATCATTTATATGAATTTATTGCTCTTCATGTTTAAATCTGTAACCTTTACTATTTTATATTTTGCTTTTTATTCACCAATTCTTTCGCAGCAAATGGCAAGGTGCAGGTGCGGAAGCCACGTTGAAAAAGAAGAACCTTAAAGAGCAAATGTTTTTGGTTTAACCTCTTCTTCGTTCGCAACAATCATACAAAGGCTGGTTGCAATCACTCTTTTCC
>NZ_JBFULJ010001007.1:0-1279 GCF_056400385.1 Priestia sp. P5_B4 | reverse complement strand
GGCCTACAGAGAAGATGTGGTGAAATTTTATCAAGATTTAACAAAAATTACGCAAGAGTGCTACGATTCCTGTACGCAGTACTTATTGAGAAAAGGAATTTTATCACGCCCACCCTATATTCCGATGCCAACTACCGTTGAGTTTGTTTCGGATAGAAAATATCTGAGCAGCTTAAATGTATTTGCGGACAAAAGAGTACTAAATACGATGGAGCTAGCGCAGATTTATCATGGAGTCGAAACAAACATTGTCGGGATGAAGTTAATGAAGGCTTTTTCTCAAACGGCTAAAGATACCGAAGTGAAAAAGCATTTTTTGAAAGGAAAAGAGCTTAGTAAAAAAATTATTACGCGACTTGAAGAAATAATTATACAAGACGATATTTCACCTTCTGTTGCCTCAACAGGAAGCATAACGACTTCTGAAACGCCTGCTTTTTCGGATCGTTTGATGCTGACATGCGATATTTTACTAAGTAACTTCAGTATCGGAAGTCAGGCGTTTGGAGCAGCATTTAGTTTTCGAAGAGATATTGTGGCTAAAATGATGCTGATAGGAGAAGATGCGTTTCAATATGCAAGCGAAGCAACAGAAATTATGATCAAAAAAGGCTGGCTTGAAGTTCCGCCAAGTATTGATTAGCTAAAAGGAAAGCCTCTTTCATGCATTGTAAATGGAAGTTTATATATCTTTACACACCTTTAACCTTTTATTTAAGTTGATTTAACAGACTGCGTGTACAGTTAAGTTATGTCAATAATAAACAGTAAAGGGTGTAAACAATGAAAAAACGTGCAATTGGAGCGGCAGTATTATCAGCGGTAACTGTAGCAGCGCTGGCATTTGGAACAAATTCACCAACAGATGCTAAAGCAGCTAAAGGCGTAAATAACCAAAAAGCTAAAAATGTTATTCTTTTTGTTGGAGACGGTATGGGTACCGATCATCGTGATGCGATCCGACTGGCCGCCGTAGGAGCAAATGGAAAGTTAGCAATGGATGATATGCCGGCAGTAGGGAGAGTCCATACATCTTCAGGAAATTCATTTGTTACGGATTCTGCTGCAGCTGCTACAGCCATGGCTTCAGGAGTTAAAAGTTATAATGGCGCTATTGGCGTAAATATGAAAGGAAAGCCTGTTCAAACAGTTTTAGAAAAAGCAAAATTAGCTGGGAAAACGACGGGGCTTGTGACAACAAGTCAAGTAACAGACGCAACTCCAGCTGCTTTTGGCGCACATGTTAAAGATCGAAGTGCTCAAAGTGACATCGCGAAGC
>NZ_JBFULJ010001006.1:0-1280 GCF_056400385.1 Priestia sp. P5_B4 | reverse complement strand
ATATAAGCAATACATCATTAAAAAGGAGGATGATATTTATGCCATTTTTATGGGCACTTATTGTAGGAGGTATTATTGGGTGGCTTGCCGGATTAATTACGGGAAGAGACGTTCCAGGAGGTATTATTGGTAACATTATTGCCGGTTTTATCGGTTCTTGGTTAGGTTCATCTATCTTTGGAAGCTTCGGACCAGTTGTAGGTGGATTTGCTATTATTCCTGCTATTATCGGATCAATCATCTTAGTGTTAATCGTAAGTTTCATTATGAGAAAAATGCGTGGCAGTCATAAACATGCGTAATAAATTATTATATTAGAAAAAGAACCTCTGTTAAAAAAGAGGTTCTTTTTTTATATGAAAAATTCTTAAAATTTACTATTTTTAATTTCATAATATTGAAAAATAAACCTATTAATGTTAATTTAACCATAATCACTATAGAAAAAAGAGGAATTAACATGCTGCTTTCAACCCACCCAAAAGACAAATCCATGTACCAAATACTAATAGAAGAAATCGAACAGACACGAACGTTAATGATTCAAACGGCTGTCCGTGAAGGCATGACAAGTCCTAACACGCTTCAAGTTAGTCAATCATTAGATGCTTTATTAAATAAGCTTCAAATTTTCTTCTACCAATAAAAGCCCATGATATGGTTAGATACTCATGGGCTTTTATGTTGTATTAGTCCGCTTGATTAACGTGTTCCACTGCTTGGTGAAGGCTACTGAAAGTCGTAATGTCAGCCAAATCTAACCCTAAGTTTACCATCGTCTGAGCAATTTCAGCCCGAATCCCGCTTAAAACCACTTGAATTCCTAATAATCTTAAAGCACCGATTACTTTAAAMAWTTGRTCYGCTACCATCGTATCAATAATWGGAACCGCGTATAAATCAATAATCAACCAATTTAGCTTGTAGTCGCTGCCGTGTTGAAGTGCATTTTCCATTAGAATTTGAGCGCGATTTGTATCTAAATCGCCAACAAGAGGAATCACGCCAATTTCTTTCGTAATGCGTACCACAGGAATTGAAAGTTCATCAATTGCATAGCGAGCCGATTGGATTTTGTTTGTAAAGTCGGTCATATATGATTTACTAACCCAGTGTACGGCCTTATCTACTACTACGTTGAAACGAGAAATAACTTGATAGAAGGCATCAAACGTAAACGTTTCAGCTTTTGCTTCTTCTTTAATAATTTCCCCTATAAGATTTCGGTAATAGCTGATTTCTTCTAATGCTACATCCAAAGGAAGCTGAAGGACAACGAG
>NZ_JBFULJ010001005.1:0-1281 GCF_056400385.1 Priestia sp. P5_B4 | reverse complement strand
CAATTTCAGCAACTCCATAATCAATCATCTACTTTTGTATTGCCAAACGCTTGGGATGCTAGTAGCGCACGTATTTTTCAAAAAAGTGGATTCAAAGCTATTGGAACAACTAGTGCAGGAATAGCTACTTCTTTAGGATATTCAGATGGTGAAAATCTGCCATTTGAAAAAATGGTAGAGGTTCTTAAATCAATTGTTAACTCTGTGAATGTCCCTGTTAGTGCTGATATTGAAGCTGGGTATGGGACAACTGTAGAGGAAGTAATAGAAAATGTTAGACAGGTGATTCTAGCAGGAGCAGTTGGAATAAATCTTGAAGATGGTACAGGAAATCCAAATAAACCTATTTTGGATGTTTCAATACAAGTTGAAAAAATAGCCGCAATTAAAGAACTTTCTCAATCGTTAAATATGCCTTTATTCGTTAACGCACGTACCGATTTTTACTGGCTAAATATTGGGAATCCTCTACTTAGACTGGATTCTACACTCAAACGGGTAAAGGCCTATGAAGAAGCAGGAGCAGATTGTATTTTTATTCCTGGTGTAGTCGATATAGATACCATCAAAAAGTTTAGACAGGAAACTTCTTGTCCAATTAATTTATTAGTTGGATCAGATACACCCTCTCTAGATACACTGTCTAAGATGGGAATTGAAAGAATTAGTAGTGGCTCCGCACCTTTTAGAGCTACTATAACTTTGTTAAAGAAAATTAGTGAGGCTATTATGAATGATGGAAACTTTAAACCTATGATTGATGATGTTGTTACTTATGGTAATTTGACTGAATTACTGAAATAAAGTAAAAAAGCGCAAAAATATTGTATAAATAAAGAGGGCCAAAAATAGCCCTCTTTACTGCTGTAAAAATGAATAACGTGTACAAATCCAGTTAACATAGTCACAATTCTAGGAAGTTAAAAAACTTAAATCAAATTCTTATTTTTAATACACCAATCTAACATAAATGTTAAAATATGTAGAAAACACTTAAGGAGAACTACACATGAGAGAAGATTTTAGCAATACAGCGTTAATTGTCATTGACGTTCAAAGAGCTTTTGAAGATGAGAAATGGGGCATAAGAAATAACCTTAATGCTGAGGAGAATATCCAAAATCTTTTAAAGACATGGCGAGAAAAAGAATACCCAATTATACATATCCAGCACTTATCTGATAACGATGAATCCATTTTCCACCCTAGTAAACAAAGTTCAGGTTTCAAAGATATTGCAGTTCCAGTTAAAAACGAAACAATTTTTAAAAAGAAAGTAAA
>NZ_JBFULJ010001004.1:0-1283 GCF_056400385.1 Priestia sp. P5_B4 | reverse complement strand
CTTTTTAACTTCTTTTAATTTCCTTTAATTTACATTTAATTCATCGTTTTCTGTTATTTCTCTTGCTGTGCATTAAAGTAAACTTTATGTGTTGTGTTATTTTTAATGATTTATATTAGGAATAATTACATAAAATATATTGTCTTACACTAAAGTTACGAACTTATATGGTGAACATCTCTTATGTAAAGTCATTAAGAAGCATTCAGCACTTTCTGCTCCTTTTTTCCCTTTTCTTTAATTAGTAAGACACCTAACAACCCCATCATTGAAAACAAAATGGGAATCATAAAAGCATAATGATAACCAACATGCAACAAACGCTCGGGGAATAAATCCAGGACATTTCCGAAAATACTAGGTAATAATACTGCGCTTAAAAAGCCTCCCATATTGGCAAAACCTGATACAACTCCTACTTCTTTTACTGAGAAGGATTGACGTACTACGGCAAATGTCAAAGCGCTTGCGCCGTTTCCAAAGCCGATGATAAAAAGCAAAATAACGACTAGCATGAATGAAGGTTTCACGCCGGAAAGTAATAACCCAGTCCAGCTAAGCACCACAATAAGATGAATAAGTGAATAAATTTTTTTAATGGAATTTAACCTGCTTGATATCCAGCTGATTAAAGGTCCGCCAATCATAGCGCCAAACAGACCATACATAATAAGCTGACTTGCATCAGCGCGAGATAAATGGAACACATTCATTCCATAAGGAACTCCCCAAGAACCAATAAAACCGATATATGTACCAACTACACCAAAATGACAAAGAAATGTTGCCCAGGCTTGGCGAGTCGTCATCACTCTCCTTAGGATCGCCCATACACTTTCCGGGGTCTTAACAGAGGATTTATTTGCTTTAGCATCATCTTGAAATAATCGTTTAGGTTTTACCACTAAAACGACATAAAGCAGGTAGGATACCGCCATTAAAACTAGACCTATGCTAAGAAAGGGAACCCTCCAGCCTGAAAATGAAATCCACATAGACAAAGGCACGGTAGCTGATAATGAACCTACACTTCCTACCAGCCCAATTAAACCTAATAGCTTTACAAACTCATTTCCCTTAAACMACTGACTTAAAATTAACACTAAATTGACAAAAATCATGGAGTCTCCCGTACCGACTAGTAAACGAGAGAAAATTAACACATATTCGTTAGGAGACGTGCTGTAGATAAGACTTCCTATTCCCGTTAAAAGCGACCCTATAATCAAAAATCGATTGGGACCGTATCGGTCAGAAAGTAAACCAATAGGAATCTGAAGACC
>NZ_JBFULJ010001003.1:0-1285 GCF_056400385.1 Priestia sp. P5_B4 | reverse complement strand
TATTATCATTAAGGTTTATGAAGAACAGAAGATTTTTGTCTTTACGTACATTCTTTTGGTATAGTGTTAGAAATAAGGAGTGGGTAAGTTGGTTTTCACTGAATTCTTCCAGCAGTTTCCCGTAAAGGTTTTAACGGTAGCGCTGCTGATTATACTTATTGTTTATTTTATTCGCAAATTCATTAAGCTTTTCTTTGATAAAACGAGCTTTTTAGATGAAAAACGAGAAGAAACCTTAATGCATTTTTCTAATCAGGTGACAAGAGTAGTAGGCCTGGCTTTTTTCTTTATTTATGTGCTTAGCCATTTCTTTGACTTTGGAAAGATACTCACTAGTTCAGTAGTGTTGGCCAGTGCCCTGGCAATAATCCTCCAGCATATTATCCGTGATTATATAATGGGACTGACTTACCTGTTTGAACGTCAGATCCATCACGGAGATTATGTTATTCTCAACGGAAACCGCCAAGGAAAAATAGAAGAAATCACCATGCGCTACTTAAAGATTCGTCAGTATGACGGCTACCTCTATACCGTCTCATATAGCAACATTACGGAACTTCAGAATGGAACCCGAGGAAGACGCCGGGTAAATGAAAGTCTTATTCTCAACTATAGACAAAATCCGGAAGATGCCTTCAAAGTAATGGAGCAAGTAGCACAAACATGTAACGAGAAATATGGCCAGTATTTGTTGAAAGATGTGAATGGAATTCCTATAGAGAGCTTTCAATTCAATCAAATTACTGAACTGAACGTAGATTTTAAAGGTCACCAATATTCAGTATCAGGCCTTGTGAAGGAAGCTGATTTTGTAGAAGCGGGTCAAAAGGTGAGATATGAACTCGCAATGGCTGCCTACAAAAATGATCTAATGATGGCTGAAAGCTTCGAGACAAGCCATTAAAAATAAAACTCGTATCTTATTTATATACAAGCTTTTATACTTAAGATAAAAACACCMTTTTAATTTTTTAAAAGGGTGTTTTTATTTTTAAAAATATCTATTAAGTACTTCTCCAGTACAGATTAATTATCTGAAACAGAAAAAATTAATTAGTACATCTAA
Organism: Priestia sp. P5_B4; assembly: GCF_056400385.1. NCBI lineage: Bacteria > Bacillati > Bacillota > Bacilli > Caryophanales > Bacillaceae > Priestia > Priestia sp. P5_B4. Next base: position 216 of record NZ_JBFULJ010001003.1, on the reverse strand, counting down.
ATTATTCTTCTAGCGATATGGTAAAATTAAACAAAATACTAAAAGAGGTAAAGGGGGAGTAACTATGTCACAAAAAGCTAATTATACAAAAATCAACTCCAAAATGTGGGATGAGTGGGCTTCAGCTGGAGGAGAATGGTCATTAGCTATTAATCATCAAGATTTTGTAGATGCAACTCAAGGTATTTTTGATATTTACTTAACACCTTGTAAGCC
>NZ_JBFULJ010001002.1:0-1287 GCF_056400385.1 Priestia sp. P5_B4 | reverse complement strand
AAAGAATACCCTATGCTCGCTGATGAATTAGAGCGTGCTATCACAGGCGAAGCGTTAATTGAAGTGAATGATATTTTAACATTCTCATCAGAAAAAGCGATTTCGACTCGTGTTGCAAGCGGAGAAGCTATTAATTATTTCACTAAATCTGTGCCATCTATTTTTGGAGGCAGCGCTGATTTATCGCATTCCACGATGACGGACATTAAAGAAGAAGGCCCTTACGCACCAGGATATTTCGAAAATCGAAATATTTATTTCGGCGTACGTGAACATGCAATGGGAGCGGCCGGAAATGGAATGGCCCTTCACGGCGGTGTGAAGCCGTTTGTCAGCACATTCTTTGTTTTTAATGATTACTTGCGTCCAGCGATTCGTTTGGCTGCACTGCAAAAGCTGCCGGTCACGTATGTGTTTACTCATGATTCCATAGCAGTAGGAGAAGATGGACCGACTCATGAGCCCGTTGAACATTTAGCTTCTCTTCGTGCAATTCCAGGGCTTACCGTAATCCGTCCGTCTGATGCAAACGAAACAGCTAGCGCTTGGGCTTATGCGCTTCAGCAAGCGGAAGGTCCTGTAGCCTTAGTGCTTAGCCGTCAAAACTTGCCTGTGTTTGAAGAAACAAAACAAAATATCAACGACCTAGCTAAAGGAGCTTACGTATTAACCGAAACAAACGATAAGCCGGAGCTGATTTTTATCGCTACAGGTTCTGAAGTAGCACTAGCGGTCAGTGCTAAAACTCAGCTAGAGCGTGAAGGTATATCTGTACGTGTTGTAGCAATGCCTAGCTGGGAGCTGTTTAACAAGCAGTCAAAAGAGTATCAAGAGCGCATCTTGCCTGAATCTGTTTCAAAACGAATCTCTCTAGAAATGGGAATTTCACTTGGTTGGGAACGCTTTGTAGGACCAAAAGGAAAAGTGTTAGCTATTGACACATTCGGTGCTTCAGGAACCGGAGCTGATGTGATGAAGCTGTTTGGATTTACAGAAGAAAACGTAGTGGCACAAGCAAAAGAATTGCTAAAGGCTTAAATAAGAAGATAAATAGAAGGAGCTGTTCACATGAAAGTAGGATTAGTTGGTTTAGGGAAAATGGGGATTAACTTAGGACAAAACTTATTGGATCAGCGTCATGACGTTGTAGCATTTGACGTAAATTCAAACGCAGTGGAACAAATGAAAGAGTACGGTGCTTCAGGAGTATCAAGCTTGCAGGAGCTTGTTCAGTCACTAGAAACACCAAGAGTTGTATGGCTRATGGTTCCTCATACGGTTGTTGAT
>NZ_JBFULJ010001001.1:0-1289 GCF_056400385.1 Priestia sp. P5_B4 | reverse complement strand
GTATATGGAAGGTGAGGGAAGCCCATGTATATTTTTTAAATTTGTTGTCCAAAATCTATAATAGTAGATACGGAGAGGAGATTTATGTATGAAAWTGACGAAAGAAGAAGCACARGAAATAGCTAAGAAATCATTAGCCWTAGCTAAAAAGTACGATCTTCCTACACCAAAAAAGAAAATTGAAAAGAAGAAATAAAGTGAATACATTCCTAATAAAAGATTCCTTCTAGAAAAAGCAGCAACCTTTTATATTTTCAAAATAACTTTTCTATAAATTAAACGTCTAGAAGAAAATAATTTCGAAGGTTCGTGGATATGTTATCTTGTAGATTAGTTTATTTACCACTCTATTTTAAATATTTAGCGTCAAATAAAAAGACTTTCTTCAGTTCATTTTTATGAGCTTGAATGTGTCGTAAGGTGAGTTAATTTCATTAAGATAATTTAGTAAATTAATAATAAGATTTAAAAAACGCATAGAGAAGTTAATAAGTATTATAAAATTAGTGAATGTGGAAAAAATTAAACTCAAAGAATTATTATCGAAACTTTGAGCAAACTACGCAAAATGGGTGAATCATTACTTATCTAACTCCTAAAAAAAACAGAAAAACTCTCTTAACGCATAGGAAGAGTTTTTCTGTTTTTTAGTTGTATATCGTATCCATTATTAACATAATGTAATTTTTAGGAATAAAAAGCCTTATATTTTAATATAAGACTTTTCTGGATACTGATTTATTTTTTCGTAAACTCGTTTTCATTTCTGTTTGTAGGGTAAATTTCTTATATTTTTTCTAAATTTGATTCAGCTCTAAATATTCTTTTAAAGTTTGCTGTAATGTCCCTTTTGCTTCGGCCTTATCCTCAAAGGAAATTCCTGAGTGAATCATTGTCCTAACTAGGTCAGCACGTAAACCTGTAAGAATGGCTTTACTTCCCATCATTGAAATACCAGTTAATATTTTTTGGAAATGGTCAATAACATGCATCTCCATGTTAGCAATTCCAGACAGATCTATAATTAATGTTTGAATCTTTAAATCTGAGATGCCCATCAACACTTTCTCCTCAATCGTTTGGATACGATTGAGGTCAATCATTCCGATCAACGGTAGTACAGCTACAGATTGGCTAAGTGGTATAATGGGCACCGATAGATGTTCAACTAAGTCTCTCTGGGAGGCAATTAATTCATCTTTATACTTGGAATAACTAATGAGAAACGTGTTAAGAAATTGATCAATCTTATCATTAATTCGTTTCTCTAAGGCATAAAATTCTTCACG
>NZ_JBFULJ010001000.1:0-1292 GCF_056400385.1 Priestia sp. P5_B4 | reverse complement strand
GCTCTTATCCTCCCCTCCAATGTACGTATTTTTCTAGTGAATCAAATCTTACTACAGCATTTTCTATACTTCCTTTTGTGTCAGGTATATCGATATACAACCATAATCAATTGATACAAGCTACTTTCATATGAAGCTCTTTTTTAAAGCAAGGTTGCATATTTTGCAATCTATTATTTCCTTTTAAATTCGCCTAGCTTTTTACTTAAGTCGTTTGTTTGAAGGTAGACTTCTTTATATAATTCATAAAGCTGTTTATAGACTTGTACATGTTCTGCATTAGGATAATATGTTTTCGACGAGGTAATAAATACGTTTGCACACTCTTCCAATGAGTTATACCAGCCACAGCCATAAGCTGCTAGCATGGCTGCTCCTAACGCTGGGCCTTGTTCAGTAGACAACTTTACGATTTTTGCATTAAAAACGTCTGCTTGAATTTGAAGCCAATGATCATTTTTTGCTCCTCCGCCAATTGATACAATAGACGTAATTTCCTTTCCGCTTTCTCGAAAGATTTCAATTGATTCACTTAATGAAAACGTAATACCTTCGATAACTGCTCGCGTAAAGTCTCTCTTTTTATGAGAGGCGTCCATTCCTATAAAACTTCCGCGAATCGTAGCATCTGCATGCGGTGTACGCTCCCCAACTAAATAAGGGGTAAATAAAAGGCCGTTTGAGCCGATTGGTACATTTTTTAGGTCAGCCAACAATTCTTCAAACGTGTCGTTTTCTGCGAAATTTTCCTTAAACCAGCTTAAACTGTGACCCGCAGATAGCGTAACGCCCATCGTATAAAAGGCATTTTCTTTTCCATGATTAAAATAATGGACTTTTCCATTAAAGTCTCTATCGCTTCGTTCCTCATAAGAAAGAACAACACCCGATGTCCCAATGCTACATAGTGTTTGCCCTGGCGATAAAATGCCGGCGCCAATTGCTCCGCAAGCATTATCAGCTCCACCTGCAAATACTTTCGTTGAAGTGGCTAATCCCGTTTTTTGAGAGAACGCTTCACTAATATTGCCTATGCATTCATTAGATTCAACTAGTGGCGGACAAAGATTAATATTGATTCCTGTTAATTGGCAAAGCTCATCATCCCATTTTTTCTTGCTGATGTTTAATAATAATGTACCGGCAGCATCTGAATATTCACTATGAATAAAGCCGGTCATTTTAAAGCGTAAATAATCTTTAGGCAGCATAAATACAGCTGTTTTTTCAAATATAGCCGGTTCATACTCTTTTACCCACAATAACTTAGGAAGAGTAAATCCTTCTAAAGC
>NZ_JBFULJ010000999.1:0-1293 GCF_056400385.1 Priestia sp. P5_B4 | reverse complement strand
TCATAATATATCCCTGCAAGTACGACGGATGCAATTGGTAAATCTTTCTGAACTGCTTTTCTAGCTCGTCTTTTTCAGGAATCGTCCCGTTCCTTGAATCCACTGCTGCTATTACGTCTTGTTTAGATAAAGACTCCCTCCATAAATCGGCCATAATTAACGCGTGCTGCGTTAGTGTCTCTTTTGCCATCTTTTTTTGAACTTGATAGCTAATGGCTAAAGAAATGACTCCAAGGGCAACTACAATTAAAGTAGAAAATAAAACCGTTTTGTTAAACACACTCAAACTTCGAATATATTTTTTCATCGGTATACTCCGGATTCAAAAGAATAGTAACCAGCACAGCATTCGCTGGTAGAAAGTTGATTCTATTATATCACACGTTTGTMCACTTCTCTTTCCTCTTTTTCCAAAAAAGAGAAAGCCAAAAAAGTGACTTGCAAAAAGCAACCCACTTTATTCAGCAAAATACATAAAACCAATTGCACCAATACCTGTATGCGTTGAAATAATAGGCGTCGTATCTTCAATCGAAAATTGCGTATAGCCCCTTGCCTTCACAATTGATTCTTTTAACTTAGAGGCGAGCCCAAATCCATCTGCATGTACAAGCCCTACTCCTTTAATACTTTTTCCTTCTGTATGCTCTTCGAACTGTTTCGTTAAAAACTTAACAATTTGAGAATGGCTGCGCACTTTAGCAACAGGAGTATATACTCCGTCAGCTAGAGAAGCAATTGGCTTAATATTTAAAAGAGAACCGATCAATCCTTTTCCTCGTCCAATACGTCCACCTTTAACCAAATTTTCAAGCGTATCAACTACGACAAAAAGATTCGTATTTTGACGCACCTCTTCCAAGCGCGTGATAATTTCTTCTACTGTGTGCCCATCTTCAATCATTTTCACCGCTTCAAAGACTTGAAACGAAAGAGCTTTTGTAATGTACATAGAATCAACAACGGTGATGTTTCCTTCTACCATTTGAGCCGCGCTTTCAGCTGCTCGAACAGTTCCGCTCATTCCCCCAGTCATATGAATCGAAATGACGTCATACCCTTCACTAACTAATCGTTCATATACTTCAACAAAAGAACCAATAGCTGGCTGAGAGCTTTTTGGTAATTCTTTTGAATTTTTCATTTTTTCAATAAAATCTGTCGGCGTTAATTCCACGCGATCTAAATACGTTTCATTATCAATGTTAATACATAAAGGTATCATCTCAATACCGTATTTTTCAGCTTCTTCCAACGTTAAATCAATTGTTGAATCCGTTACCACTTTAATTT
>NZ_JBFULJ010000998.1:0-1294 GCF_056400385.1 Priestia sp. P5_B4 | reverse complement strand
TCTCATTGTTGAATAACTGATACCTACTAGTTGAGCAAACTCATCTACATTCAARCTCTGCTGAACTTCGCGAACTTTATCTCTTACTAAACGAAGAGTATGTTTATCAATCCCCTTAGGAAGTTCTGTTACTGCAGCTGCTGATTGAGTGTGGCGGTTATGACGCGTTCTAAATAAATGGTCTATTTTATCTTGGTTAATCATTTTATTTTCGGTTAATTCTATTCTCGTAGACTGATAATGTTTTAAAGTCGATAAAAATTTATCAATAATTACAGGTTTCACCAAATAACCAAATGCTCCTCCTCTTATTGCTTCCCCTACTGTTTCAACATCATTGGCTGCCGTTATTAAAATAATATCGATTCCTCGATACTTCTTTCTGATTTCCCACAGCAGCTCCACTCCGTTGATATCTGGTAAAAAGACGTCTAATAAAATTAATTGCGGCGTAAATATTGTTAATAGTTCTAAAGCCTGTTCTCCAGATCCTGCTGTCGCAACAACAGTGAAATGCTCTAGTTTCTTAGTAAACTGTTCATAAATTTGTGCAGCTGTAGAATCATCTTCTATAATCATGACATTAATTTGATTTTCAGTCATATCGATTCTTCCTTTTCATTATTTAATAGCTTTGGGATAACTAATGTGAATCTTGCTCCTTGTAACATACTTTTGCTTATGTATAGTTCACCTTTAAGTAGCTCTACAGATCTTTTAACAATAGTCAATCCAATTCCGTGATTTTCACCTTTTTTCGTTGTGTAACCATCTATAAAAATCATATTTTCTACTTCTTTTGATATCCCTGGCCCATTATCTTCAACTTCAAAAATCAGGTCATTTCCTACATCTGTAAAAGATACCACCACGTTCCCTTTATGTTCTCGCACAGCCTCGAGCGCATTATCGATTAAATTCCCCAAGATAGAAACAACGTTTTTTGCGTCTTCGATATCTAAAGTACTTGTTAAGTTACTATCTTGGTCAATTTCTAAAGTAACGTCTAATTCTTTCGAACGATTGATCTTTCCAAGTAAGCATGCCGCAATCAAAGGATCCTTTACAGAAGACATTAAAAAAGAAATAATATCTTGGCGTTCCTTTACCTCTGATGAAATCATTTGCATGACATGCTCATACTTCTTTAACTTTAACAATCCATAAATCACGTTCAGCTTATTTAAAAATTCATGATTTTGAGCACGTAAATTATCAGAAAACATTTTAATTTTAGAAATTTCTTCTGTCAATTCTTCAATTTGAGATAAAGTTCTTATAGTAAGGACGATAC
>NZ_JBFULJ010000997.1:0-1295 GCF_056400385.1 Priestia sp. P5_B4 | reverse complement strand
TGAAAGTCATCATAGCTAAAGCTAACGTACATAATAAAACAGACCACTTTTTTCGCATACTTTCTCCTCCTTTCCTTTTGTTAATAGATAAAGTTCCCAACGTTATTGGTTACTATTCGCTAAGTAGATTTATTGTTTGAAACTGCTCATTAATACCTACCTTAAAGAAGCCAAATTAATATGAATATATTTATAATTTATTAAGCAAATTAACTAAAATGCAATGAAGCATCACTCATGAAATCTAATTACATCATAGAAAAAACTTCCTTTTTTCTAACTCTAAGGTAGTTTTTTCATTTCTGGCCCTTAAATATTATATAAATAACTATTTTACATAACCTCTTCTTCCAGAACAAATCAAAAAAAGAACCCTAATGGGAGTAAGGGTTCTAGATGGTTCACTTTTATAGAATATGCAGTTTTTATACAATTCTTATTTATAGGCTATGATCAATAGGGATAGAGAAGGCTGCATAAAAGCCTGCCGTTTATACCTATGTTAAAGCAAATCAAAAGTAGTATTTACACTTAAAAACATGTTAAAATCTAGTAGTCATTTATGCTGAGATACGTATAAATGAACCCTTTAAAAAAAGCAGTCTCGCTTGCCAATGCCGAGGCTGCTTTCCCTTATTTCCCAAGGACTTTTGTCTTAAAAATGGGCATATCACCCGCGAACAAATACTTAGAAATCACATATGATAATATATCTTCTAAGTGAAGGAGGTATGCTATTATAGAAAACTTAGTTAGCTATATTAAAGATTTAGGCTTTCCAATTGCCCTATCTTTTTACTTACTTGTTCGCATTGAAAGCAAATTAGATAGAATTACAGAGCTGCTTCAAGTTCTTATTGAAAAAAAGGACAAGCAATAAGCAGAATGCTATTTATACCCAAAGCGAACTCGTTCCTTCGTTTTCAAGATGCAGCACGTTCACTTCTGTTCCTTTGTCATATCCATGCTCTCCACCTGGAAGAACAATCAGCGCGTTTGCTGCAGCTAATGATGAAATAGCCCCTGACTTGTCCATGCCAACAGGCGTCACAACAAGCTTTCCGCCTTCGTCTGAAATCTCTCCTCGCACCATTCTTGTAAATGCATTAGGTTCTTTGAAACGGCCGTTTAATACCGCTTTTGTTTTATGTAAATGAGGAGCTGGTGAATGCAAAAAGCTGCGAACAATCGGACGCACAAACAGTTCAAACCCGACATAGCAAGCAGATGGATTTCCTGATAGTCCAAACAGCAGCTGTCCGTTTCGTTCTGCGACTGTTGTGACGCTTCCTGGG
>NZ_JBFULJ010000996.1:0-1297 GCF_056400385.1 Priestia sp. P5_B4 | reverse complement strand
CCTTACCTACCATATGATAGCAGCCAATATAGAAGTGGAGTCCATTTTCTTGAGAATCAAAATGTGATAAGTGATTACATTGAGAAGGATTAATACCTAGTCGGTTAAAAAACTGAAGCTCTATCTCTGATCGGGACTTCATAGCTTCATAAAAGTTTAGACAATATAGACAATCGCACAAATCCCATTTTTTCAAATACTGTGTTTTTGTTTCTTCAACATCAATTTCTAAAATCCAATCATTAATTTTTATGGTTTGATACAAACTCTTCACTTCCCATACTTAGGCTATTTAACAGTTACCTTCAGTTGCAGAATTCTTTAGCTTAATTTATAAGATGATTAGAAAGATATACGGGCAATTATAACGAATCAGCCAAAGCACCTAATAAGTCTTCACCTTTAGTTTCTGAATAGCTTTTAATACATCTTCTCTATTCTTAGCAAACTTCATCCACTTTGGCAGTCGACTCTCGACGCTTAAATAATAGGGATGTGATTCCCTGAGTTCAGCTTCTATATAGCTTTCGATATAATTTAAATGTTCCAGGTTTAATGCCCATAAGGTGTTTCCACTACATTCAATTTGTAAATAGAGCGGAAGTTGAAAATACCAGTCGCAGGGATCTCCAATTAAAATTACTTCATAATCAGCTTTACGTTCGTACGATACTCTTGCTTGTCCGTAACCGTTTGCTTTTATAACTTTGTCTTTTGTGGTTCCGCAAGTAGTACAAACAAACCTTCTTCTGACGTTAGCGACGTAGGGACTTGAATCATCTAAAGCTATGACTTTTGCACAAGAGGCGCATTGTGGACAAACGACTAGAAATTCATATCCTAACCCTATAAGTGTTTTATTTTTATTTAGAAATGTTTTTTTCAAGACGTTTTCTCCCTTGAATTTATTAATTCATATTATCGAAGCGATGGAACTACAACATTGATTTCAGTTTTAATTTTACATTAATCGCCAGAGGCAAATACTAATTTATTTAGTTTCAGTGCCTCTAAGCAAAGGCCCTTTAATGCTTCAGCAAATGTTTTCATCTTCAGATCTATCTCCGTTGGTTGTCTACAGATCGTCTGTAATGCTTCACATACCTTGATTAATTGATTTATTTCTTGTACAGAAAACAACTTGTCCCCATATTGATCTAATCCTGTCAATAATTCAAACGAATGTCTGAATTCTCTTGTTAACAGGTAGTCGTGTACTCTTTCCTCAAATTTTACACACTTAGTAGAAAAAGCTGCTTCTTTCTTATTATCGGCAATGCAGAAATCGATTCCTACC
>NZ_JBFULJ010000995.1:0-1297 GCF_056400385.1 Priestia sp. P5_B4 | reverse complement strand
ACTAAACTGCTGAGGTACAATGAACGTAAAGAAATAACGCTGAAAAAGCTTTGTCTGAGCATTGTCATGTACGTAGTGTATTTTATTGTACTTATTACGTCTTTAGAGGCAATCGGAATTAATATGAAAGCACTCTTAGCTGGTATTAGCGTAGCAGGATTTATTACAGGCTTAGGTGCACAAAATTTGATTAAAGATATTTTAAACGGTTTTTTTATTCTATTTGAAGATCAATTCTCAGTAGGAGATCACGTATCCATAAATGATACGAAAGGAACTGTTGAAGAAATTGGATTGCGCACGACAAAAATTCGCGGAGTTGACGGAGAGTTTTACTTCTTTGCTAATAGTAACATTACAAAAGTAGCGAACTATACGCTCGGTGAAATTCCCGAAGTACATAAGCCTGAACAAATAAAAACTCGTGAAGAATAGCTTCACGAGTTTTTATTTACTACTGTTGTAAAAAATTGATCGTATGATGTAAGGTGATAATCTGCTTCAATGTCGTCATTTTGAAATGCACATGTTTTGATTCCCAGTTCACGAGCAGGTTTTAAATCAAGCTCGCGGTCTCCAATCACTAAATCGATCTGATGCTTATCGTGAAGATAGGCATAAGCGCCGCTATCAGGCTTTCGTTTATAGCCATCATCTTTTGTAATAATCTCCGTAAAATAGTGCTCCATATTAAAAAATGCCAGAATATCAAGAGTAGACTGTCTAGATTTATGCGTAACAATTACATTTGTATCCGCAAAGCTCAGTACGTCTTCTACATGAGGAAAAGCAGGCTTATCTTTAGGATTGATTTTCTGTTCGAGCACATGGAAGTGTTTATCAAACAAAGATTTTTCAATATCGAAGTGCTTAATTGCTACGTCAGAAGATATTTTCATCTGCTTTAAAATATCTTCTTCTGAGATTGTTTGATCTGTTAGTAATTCTTTGAATGCTTTTACAATCGTTGKATAGGTATCGAAGATGGTTCCATCAAAGTCCCATAAAATATTCATTTTCACTGTCTCTCCTTTTTTAAAAACGTAACGATTATACCAAATTTTTCATTGCTTGTCAGTGAACCATTTTGTCGTCGTTACATTTAAAGTAAAAAAACTCGTATAAAACGAGTTTTTTTACTTTATCAGCTGCTGCTGCACCCACTCCCGCAGCTGGAGCTTGAACAGCTAGAGCTGCTGCAGTTTGAACTCGAACAGCTGCTGCCGCTGTCATGATGGTGATGCCCTCCATCGTGTTGGTGATGGTGGCGATTGTCTTCCCCTGGACTTGAACAGCT
>NZ_JBFULJ010000994.1:0-1301 GCF_056400385.1 Priestia sp. P5_B4 | reverse complement strand
TATTTTTTGCAGAAAAGCTTAGGTGATGATTTTTGTCATAAAAATACTCATAGATAAAAGATAAATATAACTTTAAATACCTTATTAGTATAAGTTTACCATATTAGGATTTTTATATATAATCTATAGATGCTGTTACTTACATATTTTGAGGAGGAGAAAAGAAATGAAGAAAACGTTTGTCGTATTAATTCTTGCTTTATCCCTAGTTGTATCTGCATTAGGAATTCAGCCTTCGAATGCTAAAGCTGAATCAAATCATAATCCGGTTGTTCTTGTTCATGGAATCAGCGGTGCATCCTATAACTTTATTGCTATCAAAAACTATTTAATTGCTCAAGGGTGGGATCGCAATGATCTTTATGCTATTGATTTTATAGATAAGACAGGCAACAATTTGAATAATGGACCTCAGCTTGCTCGATACATTGATCAAGTGTTGAAAGAGACGGGAGCTAGGAAGGTAGATATTGTTGCTCATAGTATGGGCGGAGCAAATACGCTGTACTATATTAAATATCTAGGGGGAGGGAATAAGATTGAAAATGTCGTGACGTTAGGAGGAGCGAATGGTTTAGTTTCTTCGACAGCACTCCCAGGTACAGATCTCAATCAAAAAATTCTTTATACGTCGATCTACAGCATAAATGATCAAATTGTTGCTAATAGTCTCTCTAGGCTGCAAGGAGCAAGAAATATTCAACTTTATGGCATTGGACATATTGGATTGCTTTCAAATAGTCAGGTTAATGCGTACATAAAAGAAGGGCTGAATGGCGGGGGACAAAATACAAACTAATTATTTTTCAGGTGAACAAGGCAGAATCGACTTTTATATATTGGGGACTAGAATGTTTGCCTTTGTGTTTCACCAGCATGTACCCGATGAAAAACAACCGAAGTCAAAGCAGCTCCCGCATCGAAATAGAGTAGACTGCTAAAAGTACCTCAGTTAATCGAGGTACTTTTTTAGTTTTTGTACAAAGAATCGAGGATTAAAAACCGTTCAAATTGATTTTTAATCGCGCATTGCGCCTGCTTCTCGAGAAGTCATTGCACCTTGTCCTTCACTTACGTCTCTTTGGATTTCTTGTTTTACTTTTTGTGCATTTGTTGCAGAAGCTGCTGGTTTCTCAGTAAAACCCGCCTTTTCTTTAGCTGATTGATGTTGCTGCATATGATCTCTCCTTACTTTTTTATTCGTACAAAAAGGAAGAATGGAGACCCATTCTTCCTTCAGCCATCAATTATAAAGTTGTCTTAGAAACGTCCGCCGCCAAGTTGTTGCTCAGCCATTTGTA
>NZ_JBFULJ010000993.1:0-1309 GCF_056400385.1 Priestia sp. P5_B4 | reverse complement strand
GACTAAGTCTACTTCTGAAAGTATATGAAGATGCTTGACAATAGCGGTACGGCTTATTGAAAAATGAGACGTTATTTCTGATATAGGCAATTCTTTTTCAGAAAGCAGCTCAAGTACTTTTCTTCGAGTAGGATCAGCAATGGCTTGAAAGATATCATGCTTGGCAGCTGATAAAGTCATTTAGTTTTCAACAACCTTTCGAAGTTTTTCATTTACGAGACTAATCCACCCGTAGCTCATTCTATCTCGTACCACTGAACTCTTTTCGTTTGCTTTTTCAAGAAGTGTTTCAGCTTCTTTCCACCCGCTATGAATAAGCGTAAATTCAGTTTGATTACCCATTTCTTTTAAGGTAAATGAAACGACCCATCCATCCGTATCCCAAGAGAAAGAAAGATAGTTTGGTGCATCTATTTCTAATACTTTACACGGAGATGGGCCAAAAGGCGATTGTAAATGAAATTCATATCCTACCTGAGGCTGAAAATCATTAGGCATGAACCATTGTTGGAGCCCTTCTGCTGTTGCTACTTTATCCCAAATTTTTTGAATCGGCGCGTTAAATATTATCGTCTGTTTTACATCTTCTACTACACTTTTATCATTCATCGTTATCTTCATTCTCCTTTTCAAAAAATAACACCAAAAGGTTTTATATAAAAATAATATAACACCTTTTGGTTTCATGTCAATTCCTCTTTTGAAAAATGAAATCCTTCAATTCATTTCCGTTCTTTGATAAAGAGACTTGTTATGATGCTGAATGAGTGCATTTTGTTATATTTCAAATATATCTTTTAAACGATGCTTCGTCCGCTTTGTGCCAATGCATAATGAATGCCGTGCTGCAATGTTTGAAAACAATCATATTTTGATAAATCAATATGGGTCTCTGATATAACTAAGCCTAAGTCAGCAGAAATCCCTACTAAAATTGTTTTCGTACCAACTAGGGACGCTGCTGCACCTAATTTTTCAATAAGACTTGCCGTATATTCAGTAAGTTCTTTATCCAATCCGGTTAAATCCAGCACAAGATAATTAGCCTGGTGTTTTGGGAGGTTATTTAATGTATTGACAATCAAATCTTCCGTTCGATCCTCGTCGTATTTGCCAATCAAAGGAACGACGACTATGCCTTCCAAAACTGKAATAATAGGAGAAGAAAGCTTTTTAATAAGATCTTTTAACTCTGCTGTTTTTTCTGCTACAATGTTTTGTAAATGTTCTATTTTCTGCGCTTCTTTTCTTCTCGCTAATTGATGAATATTTTGAGTGATATCAATGTTAGAAGGGAAGTATTCTACTG
>NZ_JBFULJ010000992.1:0-1310 GCF_056400385.1 Priestia sp. P5_B4 | reverse complement strand
CATACTTACTTCATATCTAGCTTTCTCCATATCTCCTAGCTGAAGCGGCTTTTGTACCTTATAAGCAGCTTCGCTTAAAGAACGAGTAGATATAGTAGTCGCAATCATTACGCTCTCTACTAAAACACCTGCTATAAAATGAACTCCGTACAAAGCATGGAGGAACAAAAAGGGAACAACTCCTGCGAGCACAGCCATACTTATCACAAGAAGCAATCCTTTGAATCGTTTTCCTGCACCTTTATTTAATCTAGAATCTATCCAATAAATCCATTTACCAAACCAGCGAACGGGATGCGGCCAATTTTCGGGATCGCCTATAATTCGGTCAATTAGTAAAGCAATCGTCATGGCCGTCATGTGTGCAATTATCGCTTGTGTAATACTCATTTCTTCACCTCTTTCCCTTAAGTCCCTGCTCTAAGCTTATTTTCACCAGCTTAGCTACCGCTTGCCCTAAAGCGGTCATAGAGCCTGCATATTCATATAATGGTCCTTGCTGAGACGCTGCAACTGAGATGCTGTCCGTAGATGTTCCCGTAGCAATCGTCTTTGTAGCCGAATCTATGACGCCCAGCTGTGACAGCGTTTTTGTTTTAGCTTCTGTGGCCGCAATAAAAAGCTGTAAAAACGCTGCATCCGTAAGCGTACCTTCCACGAAAAAAAACATATTAATTGTACCAGGAGAGGAATAGAATGGGACAGCTTCGTCAGCTGTAATATCTACTGCGTTTCCTACTCCAGCCGTTATCACGGAAGCTACTCTTACTCCGTAGCCTTCATAACAGTAAACCGCTCTTTCTTTTAACCAAACGGCTGTCATCAACCCTACGATTTGCTCATGGCGCACATTTTCTTTCATCAAATATTGCTCATACTCCAAAGAAGGAGTATCTGAATAATAGTCTTTGTGAACAAATCGATTGTAAAAGGTGTCCGTGTCCGTAATGCCTGTTCCTAAAACCCCTGAGCTGTATGTTTTATAAGAAGTCTCGGTTTTCATGATTAAAAGCTCAGGCCTTTCTTCAATTTTAAGATGTGAAAAGGGACCAATCCCCTTTTCAATTCGAACTGGAATATGGTCCCTCTTCTTATTTATTGTACACCTCAGGGTATACTGCTTTTGCTAAGTCCTCTAAGCCATCTACAATACGAGGTCCTAAGMGATTGATTTTGTTTTGATCAACCTTCTCGATGTTACCCTCTTTTACAGCAGTCATGCTGCTCCAAGCGGGACGCTTCATAATCTCATTTTTGTCTGCATCATACGTTGCGATAATAACGTCAGGGTTTAACTTAACAACTTGCTC
>NZ_JBFULJ010000991.1:0-1313 GCF_056400385.1 Priestia sp. P5_B4 | reverse complement strand
CTCTACTTTCATTTCGAGAATTTTCAAGATCACATTCTCCAAGAATATATCTTGGAGAATGTGATCTTGAAAATTCTCGAAATGAAAGTAGAGTATCTGATTGTTGATTTTTCAGGTATCTTGAATATAGATACTATAGCTGAACGTTACCTCTTTGATATCTACAGTATGCTTCGCTTACAAGGTATTGAGGTCATGATGACAGGTATACGACCTGAACTTGCTCAAACTGTTGTTAGAAATGACTTTGATTTCTCCTCTATTCCTCTTACATGCGGTCGAGTTCTAGATATTCTTTTAACGTTTGCTGTAACGTCCCTTTTGCTTCTGCCTGGTCCTCAAAGGAGATTCCCGAGTGAATCATTGTTCGAACTAGGTCAGCACGTAAACCTGTAAGAACAGCTTTAGATCCCATCATTGAAATCCCAGTTAATATTTTTTGAAAATGGTCAATRACATGCATCTCCATGTTGGCAATTCCAGACAGGTCTATAATTAATGTTTGAATCTTTAAATCTGAGATGCCCATCAATACTTTCTCCTCAATCGTTTGGATACGATTGAGGTCAATCATTCCGATCAACGGTAGTACAGCTATAGATTGGCTAAGTGGTATAATGGGTACTGATAGATTTTCAACTAAGTCCCTTTGGGAAGCAATTAATTCATCTTTATACGTGGAATAACTGATGAGAAAAGTGTTAAGAAATTGATCAATCTTATCATTAATTCGTTTCTCTAAGGCATAAAATTCTTCACGGCCATTAAAATGGTTATTTATTCGATCATATTGATAGAGAAAATGCCACAATGTTCGCCTAATGGCCTGTACCCATTCTAGTTTGAAGGCAAGAGTTAAGGAATGCTCTGCCCAGGCTATCCCTTCTTGTTGAGCGAAAGCAACGAGTTGTTCTTCCTTTTGCTCCACGACATATAGAGATAACTTTTGAGCATTTTTTAAAAGATCAATATTTCCAGTTTCTAAAATATCATTAATCTTAGAGGCTACGTTAACCGCCTCTGATAAGAGTTTATCCTGGAAGTTCTGTTTGTTATCTTTAATGAAATCGGTCATTTTCTCTCTCTGATTATAAATAATTTCCATTTTGAATACGCCCCTTATTTGTTTACTGATTATTGTTATCCTTAATTAATAAATATTCCCAAATGAGTTATTATTTATTTTTATTTTCATGCTTTGTACTACCTCCACTACATATGTTTTAAATAAAAGAACAATAAGACTTTTATAATGAATCTTTAAACCTGAATATACCCATGGTCGTGCCCACTTTTTTCAACATGATAAAGGG
>NZ_JBFULJ010000990.1:0-1313 GCF_056400385.1 Priestia sp. P5_B4 | reverse complement strand
GGTTATGAAGTTCTCTCTAAAAATAAAATGACGTTAAAGAACGCAGGCGCTGCGCTCTTTAACGTCATTTTATTTTCGTTCTTCAGCTTGATGCTCTTGTTTGTTTTGCTCAGTAAGACGTTTTTGATGAGCTTTTGTTTCTGCGCTTACGTGATTCGCATCATTCGGTTGGTTTTTCTTTGAACCTCCTGCAGCGTTACTCATTAGACGACACCTCCAGTCCGGTTATGAAACATACCTTTAGAATGTGCGTATGTACAGACTTTATACACCGCTATCGATATTACTGCACATGAAAAAAGCAAAGGGAGAGTCACTAAGACTGTTCCCTTTGCTTTTTTACTAAGCGACTTTATCGGTGGTGATAATTTTGTTAATCCAGTMTTTTCCTTCTGTAAACCTTGTAACAAGCATGGCTGTTACTGTATTTCCCGTACTGTTTAAGAGCGTAGCAGGGGCGTCAATAATTGTGGAAATGACCGCAATAATGGGCAGAACTTCTGGCGAAAATCCGTAAATTGTAATGATTAACATTTCGCCAATCATACCGCCTCCAGGGATTGCTCCCATTACGGCTCCAACTAAAAAGGCTACGCCTAAAATGCTCAAAATACTCGTAGCAGACGTCATATCTTTGCCAAACAAACTGAATAAGAAAACAATCTTTAGAATACCACCGATAACAGAACCATCTTTATGCGTGTTTGCTCCTAGTGGAATCACCGTTTCAGCGATATCCAGCGGCACACCCATTTTCTTTGTTGCATCTAAATTGACCGGAATAGATGCAGCAGAAGAACAGGTAGCAATAGCGGTGATAGAAGGAGCAGCTGCATTTTTCCAAAACAGCTTAATTCCTGCTTTACCGCCAGCAATCCATGCGTATRGCGTAAAGAAACCGAAATAGTAAACGATTGCAATTAATAAATAAAGAATAAATGCTCTAGCGTACCCTTGTAAGATCTTTGGTCCAAGTTCTCCTACTACAGTAGCGAAATAGCATCCTAAACCAATTGGGGCATAGTACATCACAATTTTAACAACCTTCATCGATACTTCTTGACCCGAAGTCAGAAATTTCGCCATAGGCTGTCCTTTTTCGCCGGCCATTGTGGTAGCAATACCGAAAATAACGGCAAAGACAATTAATTGTAAAATGTGCTCTTTCGAAAATAACTGAACAAAATCAGGTACAGTAAATGTACTAACAAGCTGAGTTAAAAGTGTCATTTTTTCAGCTGTATTTTCACTGTCACCCATCAATTCTTTAATGGCAGAAGTATCTACATTATGTAGCGGATTGTAAAGTGATG
>NZ_JBFULJ010000989.1:0-1315 GCF_056400385.1 Priestia sp. P5_B4 | reverse complement strand
GTTTTCACCTCTGCTTTTATTCCTCAATCTGATCTGTTAACAATGTCGTATAGCGGGCAGCTACTTTCGGATCCATTTTTTCTAAGATTGCCGTTCTTGTACTCGCTTTGAACTGCTTAAGCATCGCGACCGCTTTGTCTTCTTTTAATTCGGCAAAGATAAGTGCTGCATTTTTAGGAGACATGTTTTCATAGGTAGCAATGACATCTTTTTTTGCCAGCTGATTTTTTTTTTGTTTTTTCTCTTCATCGTCGGCTTTTTCTTCCAAATCGCGCATTTCAATTTTTAGTTCRTCCATTTGACGGTCTTTTGTAGTGATCGTTTTCTCGTAAGCTGCGATTTGCTTTTCTTTTGTGCTCAGCTTCTTTTGAAGACTTTCAACCTGCTTTTGTATCTCTTCATTGCTTTCTTGAATATTTTCATTTTTTTGCGACTGTTCACTTGATACAAATGGAATGGCGTGTGTAATAGCTGAAACTTTATCATTTACATTAACGCCTAAAAGCGTCAGAACAATATAAGCCGCCAAGATAAGGAACACTGCTGGAATAAAGATTAAAAATAAAAACACTTGGCTTTTACTGTAAGACTTTTCTTCTTCGTACTCTTCTCTTAACTCTTTTTGATTGGCCATGTTTTCCACCTAATTCCTATGCAGCATATACTGCTGTAGCGACAGCTCATCCATTTGCTTCGCTTCTAACTGTTTTTCCGCGGTTATATAAGAATCGTAGTCTCTCTTTTTTAACTGTTCATACTTCTTTACTTCTATGTTCTTTTCTTCTAGCTTCAGTTTCTTTAAGTTC
This sequence comes from Priestia sp. P5_B4, assembly GCF_056400385.1. Taxonomy (NCBI): domain Bacteria; kingdom Bacillati; phylum Bacillota; class Bacilli; order Caryophanales; family Bacillaceae; genus Priestia; species Priestia sp. P5_B4. The sequence goes on along the minus strand of NZ_JBFULJ010000989.1, from coordinate 509 downwards.
ATTTGCTGTCTTGCAAACATGACCTCTTGTTGCAGCCTCTCAATCACTCGTTCGGCACTTGTTAAAAACTGCTGAAATGACGTAATTTCTAAAATAGAAAGCCCTTGCTTCATTTTGCCCGTATGCTGTTCAATTAGCGTTTCTTTTTCTTTTAACTTTTTATAAAGCTTTTCACCCGCTGTTTCAAACTGCTGTAAGGATTGATTATATTGAGATAGCAGTTCATCCTTTTCATTTGACTTGATTGCCATTATTTTAGATAACCTAAATTCATATGCCATATTTACTCACCTTTCACAAACAGTTCACAGAGCTTTGTTACACTTGTTTCAAATGACGGATGTTCGTTCGTTTTTTGCTTTAAAAATGCATCAATGACAGGATGATAGTGAATGGCCTCATCAATGTAAGCAGAAGATCCTCTTTTGTAGGCACCTATGTTAATTAAGTCTTCAGAATTAGCATAGGTAGCCATTAATGAACGCAGTTTTTCAGCTGCTTCTTTATGC
>NZ_JBFULJ010000988.1:0-1316 GCF_056400385.1 Priestia sp. P5_B4 | reverse complement strand
TTGTAGGGACGCCTAAAAGAAGGTGGTTTTTTTCGAACCGAGACTCTGAAGTTCATCCATTAATGGTAAAAGTCAATCATTCTCTAACGCTTGCGCTCGACGAAGAAGGAATGTTGAAGATTACGCAAGAATGATTGTTTTTTTAATAAAGCCACGTAACAAGCGAACTTGTTACGTGGCTATTTTTGTTCAAAATTCAGCACATACTCCTCCCTATAGGTTTTGTATATAGTTCTCGATGTCCTTTCTGTTCATCAGCATAAAAACCTTGTAATCCTCATCTTTTTTAAGCTTTTTAAACCGGTTTCTCATCTTTTTTTTCCGTTCTCGATACGTAGTAAGAATAAACGTAAAAAATGACCAATCTACTTTTTCAGGGCATCCTTTTGCCATATCTTCACGCGTTTTTCTTGCATATACGATTCTCCGCTTTATTACTCGGTACACACAAACGATTAGCGGCAGCTCTAAATAAATAATGGTATCTGCACGCTTCACTCGCAGGTCATACGAATTGCTGTAGTTCCCGTCGATAATCCAGCTGTCTTTTTTTACAATGTGCTCCTGCAATTCTCTAAAGCTATCATTGTCTCTTTCCGTCCAGCCAGGCTGCCAATACAGACTGTCTAAATGATATACTTCTAGATCAAGCTTTTTCCCTAATTTCTTGGCAAATGTAGACTTTCCTACTCCTGGAGAAACGCCCATTACCAGTACTCTTTTCATCTTATCACCTTACCTTTTTAAGAAATAAAGCTGATTGAAGAGAAGGCAGCTGTTTATAGCTGACTCGGCGCATTCAGTGTACTCGGAGCGAGCTGCTTTATAAAACGACTTCATGTTAGGATTTTTATTTCCATGATTTTCAGGCAACCTATAAATATTCATTATAAATTCCTATATTCCTTCTTGCTTTGTAGTAAATAGGTTGCTTTTATGAATCGTTTCCTTTACCTTAAATGTGAGTATATAAAAGTAAGGTGAAAAAAATGAATGCATCTATGCTAAAGAGATTTTTACGAAACCTCGGTATTTTTGTTTATATTGTCATTGCAGCTATTAATATTTACTTAACAAGAAATGATTTGGGCGATATGCTTACCCGCCTTGTGCTGCTGACTATTTTACTTCCTTTGTTTTTTAGTTTTGTGTATGCGTTAGGAAAATCACATTTTAAAAGACAAGAAGAGCTCGCTGAACAAGAGAAGAAGAAAGAGTAAAAAAAGCCTTTTATCGAGGGGGATTCCCCTTTCTAAAAGGCTTTTTACTTTTTTTCATATAGCTGAACATTAACTACATCAGGATGAACGTGATAC
>NZ_JBFULJ010000987.1:0-1319 GCF_056400385.1 Priestia sp. P5_B4 | reverse complement strand
GCCTAAAGGTGGTGAGTACTTATGAAAAACAGGGATAAAAGACGAAAAAAGAAACGTGATTTTTTAAAGGATTACTTAAAAAACAAGTTAGGTAATTGGAAACCTGGACTTGGCAAAGAGCCTACCTCAAACTCTAAGACGACACAAGAAAATAGAAACCTTGATTAGGTAATATTTGTGTGTAGGTATTTAGAAGTTTTTCACCGTGAAAAATAGCCCCCTTTAGAAGTCTATCTCTAGAGAGGGCTGATTATAAGACATATTTATTTAACGGCTTCTTTTAATTCTTTTCCTGGTTTAAAAGCAGGAGCCTTTGAAGCCGGAATTGTCATTTCCTCACCTGTTTGAGGGTTACGACCTGTACGGGCTGCACGTTCACGTACTTCAAATGTTCCAAATCCAATCAACTGAATTTTTTCTTCTTTCGCAAGTGTGTTAGAAATCGTCTCAAACAACGCTTCCACAGCTTTTTTAGCGTCTTGCTTTGATAGTTCTGCTTGTGTAGCAACTGCATCTACTAGTTCAGTTTTCTTCATATTCAAACACCTCATCCTCTTATTTTAGATCATATGTAGAGATGCTAACATATCATAGCTTCTACACACTTGTCACTTCATAAGGTTAGGTAAAAGGGAGATGATTTTTTAATTTAGCTCAAACTAATATCATATTTCCCAACCGCCTAAATTCTAATAAGCCTTTGCTCCCGTTGAGCAAAGGCTACTTTTTTGGCGAGTTTCTTCTATAAAATATGTCATTTTGAAAAGACTTTTGTGTAAGTGAAATTAGTCGATCTAAAAGGATGGATCTTTTTAGATCGACTAATTTTTTATGACTCTTTCGAGAGGCAATCATGAGTATGAACTCTATTAGCAGCAACTACAAACCTTGATTTTCCTTCTTGGCATTCATGAGCGATTTCGATATCGCCACAATAAGGACAAGTGAGGTATCCTCTGGATTGCAAATGATTAAAGCTAATTATTTCCTCAGGTTTAAAAACGTCCATTCTTATTCCATAATGAGTACAAGCAACTTTTTTATGCTTATCATAGGATTTCTTCCTCCTCCTTCTTATTGTGTATTGGTTCATTATTAGTATATAAGATGTTCATGGATAATTTAAACTTTTTAGTTAATTCGTCTCAAATATTTAGAAAATTAAATTGTAAAGGAATTATTGAACAAAAGAGTTAAAGATAAATTCTACTTGTATACATTAAGAAACGTATTCTCATCACAACGAACATCAAACTAAAAATAATAAACGTGAGATATCTTTAAAATAACTTATTAAATAAATTATTAATGCTTTTTAT
>NZ_JBFULJ010000986.1:0-1320 GCF_056400385.1 Priestia sp. P5_B4 | reverse complement strand
AATTCGGGTTGGTACATGCGGAGCAATTCAAAAAGATGTAAAAGTACGGGACGTTATTTTAGCCATGTCTTCGTCAAGTGATTCACAAATGAACCGTGTTAAATTTGGTCCTATCGACTATGCACCAACAGCTAACTTTGATTTATTAAAGCGCGCTTACGATGCAGGTGTTGAAAAAGGCCTTCAGTTAAAAGTAGGAAGTGTATTTACATCTGATCAATTTTACAATGAAGACGGCCAGCTAGAAAAATTGGCAGCTCACGGCGTATTGGCAGTTGAAATGGAAACAACGGCTTTGTATACGCTAGCTGCTAAATACGGCCGTAATGCTTTATCGGTTTTAACAGTAAGTGATCACATTTTCACTGGTGAAGAAACGACGTCAGAAGAGCGTCAAACGACGTTTAACGATATGATTGTTGTTGCGCTTGAAGCAGCAATTAATGAATGAACATAAAGTCGTTTATTTGCTGAATGGCAGCGAAAAGCTGCGACGTAACAAATAAAAAGACGAGAAGCAATCAAGCTTCTCGTCTTTTTATTTGTGAAAATTAATTGTTTCCAAACGGGAAATTGTATGGTACGATTTGATACGTTAAAAACGGCTTTGATTTTCGTGAAAGTCGAAAATCGTATAAAAAATTCATAAGAGGTGATAAACCATCATGATGGCAAGTATTAAACAGCAGTGGTTTTCAAACGTTCGAGCAGATATTTTTTCTGGGATGACAGTTGCTCTTGCGCTTATTCCAGAGGCCCTTGCTTTTTCCATTATCGCCGGTGTCGATCCCATGGTTGGCTTGTATGCATCTTTTTGTATGGCAATTGTGATTGCTTTTACAGGCGGAAGACCAGCTATGATTTCAGCTGCAACAGGAGCAATGTCTTTATTAATGATTAATTTAGTCAAAGATCACGGCATTGAGTATTTATTTGCAGCTACTGTTTTAACCGGAATTATTCAAATTTTACTTGGTGTTTTGAAAGTAGGAAGGTTTTTATCATTTCTTCCTCAAACAGTTATGATTGGATTTGTAAATGCGCTAGGTATTTTAATTTTCACAGCACAGCTTCCGCATTTTCAAGGAGCAAATTGGATGATGTACGCAATGGTAGCCGGAACGCTGCTCATCGTCTATTTGTTTCCGCTCATGACCAAAGCCATACCATCTCCGCTTGTTGCCATTGTCTTGATGACGATTGTAGCGATTGTCTTTCATTTAGATTTAAAAACGGTAGGAGATATGGGGAATATTACGCGTTCGCTGCCGGTTCTTCACTTTCCAAAGGTTGATTTAGTGTCTCCACTGATAAATCAAC
>NZ_JBFULJ010000985.1:0-1322 GCF_056400385.1 Priestia sp. P5_B4 | reverse complement strand
CTACCAAAAGGAACGGTAAGCGAAGTGGCTATTTCTTTTGATGATACGTATTCGCTAAAAGAAGTTCAGCAAAAAATGAACGCCATCGACAGCCGTGATTTTTCTACCTCTTGGTACGCGCTCAATACAGGGAACGAACAAAAAACAAGCACAAAAGATGAGCCATTAATTGACTTAACATCAACATTTGGCTTTCCAGAGTTTTTAGACTTACCTTACGATCACAAAGGAAATCAAACCCACTCTACTAGCAAGTCGAATGTTTTAAATATGATGAAATTATTAGCCGATAATGAAGAAACGGTCCAAAAAGTTCGTCAGCTAGACCATTCCGATTTGTTGCTAAAGCAGCGATATTCTTATGTAAAAAAACACGGCGTCGGTGTGTACGGCGTTGTGATTACAGGGCCTACAAAAAAGCTTCTGAAATTAAAGAATGATCCGTCAATCACATATGCGTCACTTGGAGATGTAGAGCTATGGAATTGGTTCAGTCGTCCCTCATCAGGTACGTTAATGAATCAGTAGTGGCTGAGACAAAAGTATAGCAGTGGAAGAAAAATCCGAACGATAAATCAAGACTCTTGATGGAGAATCAAATTCGTTCGGATTTTTTTGTGGATAGAGTGAACGTAGGTTTCATATATGCAGTGATTTTGTTATGTCCCGGCCTCTTTTTATTCATTCGTTAATTGTTCAAACCTTTTTACCGCTTCGCTTTTATCAAATGAACTAAACCATCGATAGTCTTGGTCATCTAAAATGCGATAGTGCTGACTAATCATATTTTGCTGCAGACGAAAAAAGCCTTCTTTTTGAATTTCTTTCCACCATACTCTTCCTCCGAGCGTTTTATCTTTTGGAGAAGATACGCCATTATGAGCAATGATTTCTACTACTTCTAAAGGAACGTCTCCCAAAACCGATTGAAGGATTTCACTGTCACCAAACAAACCGCATACTGCAACAGTGGTCGTCCACCCTGCTTCTGTGCGCCCTTTTTCAATTTGAACCAATGTTTTTTTAGAAATACCAATGACTTCAGCCATTCTGTCTTGTGAATAGTTTCTTTCTAAACGAATTAATCGTATTTTATCCGATACTGATTTAATTACTTCTTGTTTATTCATTTTCACATCCCTTTCTTTCTATACACGTACATTTCTTTAGTGTAATATTACACCTAATTAAAGAAGAGTTTCAAGCGTTTCTCTTCGTCAAAAGACGGGGAAATATACTGAAATGGTTTTTGTACACTAAAACAATTAAAAGGAGTTGAGAATATGTATATCATTGTATGGGCTATGCTTGTACTATACGCC
>NZ_JBFULJ010000984.1:0-1326 GCF_056400385.1 Priestia sp. P5_B4 | reverse complement strand
GAGTGGTGGGCAGCTTCATCATTTCTTTCATATATAGAGGCATGCCGTATGAATATTGAAACGAATACGTATCATCCGAATGAGTAAAGCGCATATAGCCTTTAATCCGATAGATGGTATCTGGCATTTGGCGCAGCCAATTTTCAAATAATTCAAGATCCACTTTTTTTGTAAACTCATATACAAATGTTTTCAAATGAAGATGATCTTCCACATGAGCCTTATGGTGCGGCTGTTTTTGAGACAGCTGAGCTCTTTGAATCAGGTCAAGCTTCACGCGGGAAAATGTCGTTAATAATGTTATTGCACGAGCGTTAATTGATTGAACCTCAAAAAGCAGGGAAGACTTTTCTGCCTCAGACAGCATGTCCGTTTTATTTAATAAAATTACATCCCCATGTTTTACTTGTTCTTGAAGAAGTTTTTGAAGTTGAATGCTTAAGGACCCACGTTCTTTCCACCTTGTTGCATCGAGTGTGGTGATAATACTTTTAATCGTGACTTGATGCGCAAAAAGAGGAGACATACAGGCATCCAACACTTCAATGGGATGTGCAACTCCGGTTGTTTCTATATAGATAGCATCCAATGTGTTCTCCTGTAGAAGTGAATGAAGCTGAGTTTCAAATTGACCTTGAATCGTACAGCACACGCAGCCGTTTAGCAATTCTTTTAACGGCGTGTCTTTTTCTACTTCATTTGAGTCAATCGAAACTTGGCCAAGCTCATTCATCACAACAGCAATGTTGCGATTACGATCTTTTTCTTGCTGAAGCAGCTGTTTAAGCAACGTTGTTTTTCCGCTGCCTAAAAATCCAGATAAAATGTAGATTTCTGTTTTCATTTCAGTCTCTCCTATGTAAATAACATTGTTTAAATCGAAACTTTTCCGATTGCGGATTGGTAAATAGTATATCCAAGAGGGGATAAATGTCTAAGCGTAAATTTTTATGCTTTTTTTGTATTCATTATAACAACTTTAAAAGCACTATGGCTATCTTTTGTAAAAAACTCAAAATACAATGAAATAAGAATATTATAAAATTTCAAACTAGCTGTGCTACAATAAAAGAAAAAGAAAAAGGGGAGCAAAAGTTATGCGAATATTAGTTTTAGGCGCAGGCGGCGTTGGAGGTTACTTTGGAGGTAGGCTTGTGGAAAAAGGAGAGGATGTGACTTTTCTTGTCAGAGATCGCAGAAAAAAAGAGCTGGAACAAAATGGACTTGTTATCAAGAGCATACACGGTGACTTCACTTCACCTGTACAAGCTATTACAAAATCTGAGATGAAAGAGCCTTATGATGTTATTTTGTTCACAACTAAGG
>NZ_JBFULJ010000983.1:0-1327 GCF_056400385.1 Priestia sp. P5_B4 | reverse complement strand
TATATGCACATTTATAGAGAGTGATTAAACAGAGGCAATACAACCGTTACATTTGTTCCTTCGCCTTCTTTACTCTCGATATTAATAGTACCGTGGTACTTTTCCACCCATCGTTTAGCTATAGCCAGTCCTAAGCCAAGTCCTCCTTGCTTTCTGCTCCTTGCCTTATCCACTCGATAAAATCTATTTAAAATATAAGGTATATCTTCTTCCGGAATGCCAATTCCTTTATCCATTACTTTAAGGGATACCTTTCCATTGATTAGAGAACAGTCTATAACTACCTCCCTTTCTTCTTTCTTAGAATATTTGACTGCATTATCTAACAAAATGATTAATATTTGTTCTAGATGGCGAGAAGAAATATTTACATAAAGGTTTTTATGGAAATGTTTTATTTTAAACTCATAATCGCTATACACTACTTCAAAATTCCTTACAACATGTTGGACAGTCGTCCATACGTTGATTGGTTCAACATCTACAGGGTTTATCAGACTATTTTCAGCTCGGGATAACTCTAATAATTCTTGTACCAGATTCGTTAAACGCTCTACTTCTTTCAGGCTAGATTTCAAGGATTTATCTAATACTGCCGCATCATTTTTCCCCCAGCGATTTAATAATGTCAAATGGCCTTGAATAATGGCTAACGGAGTCCTTAATTCATGTGAAGCATCCTCTACAAACTGTTTTTGCTGTAAAAAGGAGTCTTCGAGGCTATCCATTAACTCATTGAATAAATTGCCTAATTGAGCAAACTCATCGTTTTTTTCATTAACTGGAACTCGTTCCTCAAGTCCATTTTTTTTTATTTTTTTCATCGTTAATGTTAACGCTTGAATGTTGGATAGTATTTTTTTTGCTAGAATGGTTCCACCTAGAATACTAAAGATTAGTGATCCTACTCCTGCAGCAAGCATTAATAAAAAAATCTTGTCCATAAAAACATCGGACATCTCCATATTTCTTACAATTTCAACAGTTCCAGTGAAGTTATCGGTGACAATTGGAGAACGAAGAACGAGTAGGCGTTCATCGTGGTTTCGAAGCACTTTGCACTCTTCGTGCTTCACCGTTTTCGGTTGCTGCCAGTTTGGTGAAACATTGTTTGAGGTACTGGTTATAATGTTCCCTTTCCTATCAAGAACACGAATTAACTGATTCTTTTCATTAATTTTCGATAAGTATCCTTCACTGTTTTCAATTTGTTTTAAGGATAAAGGTTCATCGTCAGATTGAATAAAAGCGAGAACCTCGTTTAATTGATGAATACCATTTTGCTTCTCATAATTTAAAATACTATTATCGATCACAATATATTGAA
>NZ_JBFULJ010000982.1:0-1329 GCF_056400385.1 Priestia sp. P5_B4 | reverse complement strand
GCCGTTTCCTCCATCGTATCAGATCCGTGTGTCACGACAATTCCATCAACATCCTTAGAAGCTAATAGTGTATTAATCCGCTTCGCTAACTTTAACAAAATACTGTTATCTATATTTTGACTTCCGATATTTACGACCTGTTCTCCGCTTACATTCGCTATTTTTTTCAACTGAGGAACAGCTTTGATAATTGTTTTAATGTTAAGAGCTCCTGATTCATATCCAGTTGTGTCTGTGCTGCTTTCAGAAGAGCCTGCAATCGTACCTCCAGTGGCCAAAATCTTTATATTAGGCTGCTCTTCTTTCACTGAATGTTTTACAGTCATTTTAGAATCATTTACCGATGCATTGACCAATGATAAAGGTCCCGAAAATAAGATAACGCTTGATAAAAAGGTGATGCCTATTATTTTTTTCAGTTTCATCTTTATTTAGCTCCTTTTGTTGAAAATACATGTAATGGTATTATGGATGATTTAATTTTAAAATATCCAATCATTTGTCCATACGAAGAATAAATAGATAAATGAATTATTTTTATAAGCTACTTTACTACCAAACGGATTATAAGAACGGGAAACCCATAATGAAAAATGTGCAAACCATTTAAATATGTTAAGATTGATTTCATCATTTACATAACTTATAGAAGAAGCTCGTCAAAAAGAAGCCTTTGCTATGATTAGCAAAGGCTTCTTTTTGACAAGAATTATGATGAATATGACTAGCTTAAAAGAAATGCACCCAATACTGCTTTTTTTATTTCTATCTGTCAATATTAGGGGTCCTAAAAGCTAACTCACAGTAGAAGAGAACTCAAAAATATACAGTTCTTTTTCTTCATATTAGTATGTTAGCAGTGGAAGAACAAATAAATTATTTGTTCTCTTTGTACCTGAAGTTTCCTCCTAATGGGAAGGGTACGTCTATTTATGATATAACCGACATAAAAAAATGCTTAGTACTTTGATTCAATATCACTCCTGCAAAAGCTTATTTACTGCATCTTTTAACTTTCCATAAGTTTTCAATTTGCTCATATCTATTCCTAATTGAACAGCAGTTAAGGCTATTTCCGGACGGATACCTGTGATAGTTGTATCAATGCCAAGTAGGTCCAACATCTTTATAACCTGAAATAATTCATTGGTCATCATAGTATCAATCGAAGGTGCACCTGATAAGTCAATAATTAAGCAAGACAGATTTAGCTCTTTTGCTTGCAGCATAACTTTCTTTGCAAAATCACTATTTTTATAATCATCAACCTGACCAATTAGAGGCAGCACACCCACTGTATCGGAAATACTGATGACAGGCGTGCTAAGC
>NZ_JBFULJ010000981.1:0-1334 GCF_056400385.1 Priestia sp. P5_B4 | reverse complement strand
ATTTTAGACCGCGGGACGGTTGCGTCTTCTAAAATGGTCGTTGGCTTCATTCGCGCTAAAGCAGAAAGAGCTGATCTTCTTGCTGTACTTAACGCTTCTGCTTCTGCTTGCGAAGCGGCTACTTTTACAGATACAGCATTTCCTTCGCTGCAGATGCGGGAAATCATTTCAATATCCCGACTCACCACTTCCGGCGGACCGTCTTGTTCAATCAATAAGACAGCGTTTACATCTGTTGGTAGCCCAACTTGCGCAAAATCTTCTACTACTTCACACGTCGGCTGATCTAAAAATTCAAGCGTAGCTGGAATAATCTTATTGGCGATAATAGCTGAAACCGTCTTAGCGGCTGCGTCCATGTCTTCAAACAGCGCGAGCAGGGTTTGTTTTGTTTCAGGTATTGGAATGAGCTTTAAAATCGCTTCTGTCACGACCCCAAGCGTTCCTTCAGAACCAACAAACAAGTTCGTTAAATCGTAGCCAGCTACATCTTTAGCTAACTTGCCTCCCGTCTTTATGCAGTCACCGTTTGCGAGAACTACTTCAAGACCAAGAACGTAATCTTTTGTTACGCCGTATTTTAAGCCTCGTAATCCTCCTGAGCACTCATTGATGTTCCCTCCGATGGTTGATATTTTCATAGAGCTTGGATCAGGAGGATAAAATAAACCTTTTGCCTCTACGGCGTTAATTAAGTCTAACGTGATAACACCCGGCTGCACGGTAGCGGTTAAATTTTCTTCATCAATTTCCAAAATTTTATTCATTCGGTTAAATGTAAGAACAATTCCGCCTTGCGTTGGACACGTTCCTGCGCTTAAATTTGTGCCTGAACCTCTTGGCACAATAGGAACATGATCTTCGTTGCATATCGTTAAAATTCTTTTCACTTGATCTTTGTTTTCAGGCATAATAACCGCATCAGGAAGCGACTGAAAGTTAGGTGTTGCGTCATAAGAGTACACGAGTCTTGCTTCACTGCTATCTTGAAAGTTGGCTGATCCTACAACTTCAATGAGCTTTGCTTTTGTTCGTTCATTAAGCATAACGTTCCTCCTTATATATCTCTTAATCTTATTATAGTTGCAGAAGCCACGAGGGACTATGGATAAAAAACTAAAAAAAAGCGCTTTAAAAACTCATTTTTTGTATGTTTATCTAACGAAGGGCGCACTTACTCTAATAGAGACAGCGCAAGGTAGAAAAGCGTGATACCCTTTACGCTTTTTGGATCAATGTCTGTTAGTTCTTTCATTTGCTTCAAGCGGTAATGAAGCGTATTAATATGAATATGTAAATCAAACGCCGTTTTTTTTAACGATTGATCGTTGGCT
>NZ_JBFULJ010000980.1:0-1337 GCF_056400385.1 Priestia sp. P5_B4 | reverse complement strand
AAACATTATTACTCTATGTTTATTTATACTTGGAATTGTTTTTCTCTAACTAATACTTACTAAAAAATAATAATAAAAACAGAACGAAGACTTCTTATAAATTAAGAAGTCTTCGTTCTGTTTGATCTTTCCAACTCTTGTTCCTTGCGTYTATCGTACTTTTGAATATCTCCAACGTGTTTTAATTTAATATTGATATTGTCTGATATATAGGTAGTTCAAAAGGGTACGCCCTTTTGGACGCAAGAAAAACGAATGAGAAAACGTCTATTTGTCGTCACCTAGAGTAAATAGTAAAGCTATATTTTTTAGAATAAAGTTTATATATTTACTCTTTCATGCGAAATAAGTTTTTACTGTATTTTTGATTAAATTTACCTTATCAATCTTTAATAACTTCCCTTAGTTTCTTCTGACTAAATCGAAGGAAGCGTATACTTTTAAAATGGTTCTCATCTATTTCATTTGGTTTGTTATCTATTGAACTATAAAAACCAGTTACTCCATTAGGAAAATGCATTAAGTAAATAACTCCTTTCAAAATGCTTAGATACATGTATTTTAAATCTATAAAGCATTCAATTCTAGCTACCATAAGGTCGTTTTCTAGAAAATAAAAAGCTGAAAGAGCCCCATCGTTGGTCTTTCAGCTTTTACTTTTATTAACTAAGTCAATATCCAAGGAACGTAACATATAAATACCGTTTCTTCTAATTCTGGTCGTGCAGTAGCTTCTTCATGAAAAAAGTAACCATGTTTATATACTAAACCTAGCCTTTTCTCGCTTAAAAAATTAAGTATTCCACCTGCTGCTTTATTTCTMCAAAGATGTAATTCCTCATTTTTTAAATAATCAACTATTAAATTTTTAGAAATGTCTTCTTCAGAAAATAAAATAACTGTATCTAAACTTTCAATTAGATATCTATTTACTAACCGCATTGCTTCAATACTATTATCAAACTTGTAGTCCCACTTATAAGCACCTACTTTGGATGCTGGCTCATACTTAGCTAAAAACCATTTTTTATTTACATTCATCTCTATATTTTCCTTTATAACCTTTATGTTTTGCCATCTAAATAGACTAAATCACAGGTTTATTCTATTTTAATTATATATCAAAATTGAGTTGGGAAACTTGAATATCATATACAAAGTTAGTTAACATAATCACTATTTCCGGAAAACATGTGAAAAACGATCCCTTGATAATCAAGGGATCGTTCACTTTTTGTTTTTCTTTTTTATCTTTGAAATACCATTGGTTATTGTACATTTTTATCACTTCTAGCTTAAACGAGATTGTAAAAGATCGTCCTTAGTGACCCATAAAA
>NZ_JBFULJ010000979.1:0-1340 GCF_056400385.1 Priestia sp. P5_B4 | reverse complement strand
GTACCGGTCTGCGCATCGTAGTAGAATTAAAAAAAGATGCAAATGCTCAAGGAGTACTTCACTATCTTTATAAAAATACGGATCTGCAAGTACCTTATAATTTTAACATGGTTGCTATTGCTAAAAAGCGACCAAAGCTTATGAGTTTGGCTAACATTCTTGATGCTTATATTGATCATCAAAGAGAAGTGGTAACAAATCGTTCTAAATATGAACTGCAAAAAGCACGTGAACGTGAACATATTGTAGCGGGATTGATTAAGGCCCTGTCGATTTTAGATGAAGTTATTGCGACGATTAGAGCTTCTAAAGATAAGCGCGACGCTAAAAATAATTTAATTGCCAAATATGAATTTACAGAACCTCAAGCAGAGGCGATTGTATCGCTTCAATTATACCGTTTGACAAACACGGACATCACAGCTCTACAAGCGGAAGCCGAAGAGCTAGGTGCTAAAATTAACGAGTTAGAAGAAATCTTACATAGCGAGAAAAAACTTTTTAATGTAATCAAAAAAGAATTACGCCGTGTAAAGAAGCAATATAGTACAGAACGCCGCTCAAAAATTGAAGCGGAAATCGAAGAAATTAAGATTAATCTAGAAGTGATGGTTCCATCTGAAGAAGTGATAGTGACAGTCACAAAAGACGGATACGTAAAACGAACAAGCCTTCGTTCTTACGCCGCGTCTAACGGGCAAGACTTCGGTATGAAAGATACGGACCGAATTTTAGCGAAGTATGAAATTAATACAACCGAAACGCTACTCATCTTCACAAACAAAGGAAATTATTTATATATGCCAGTGCACGAACTTCCTGATATCAGGTGGAAAGACATGGGGCAGCATATCATGAACATTGTTCCAATTGATAAAGAAGAGCAAATTGTACGGGCGATACCGGTGAAAGAATTTAAAGAAAATCAGTATCTGCTTTTCTTTACGAAAAATGGTATGGTCAAAAAATCAGAATTACTTCAATATAAAGCACAGCGCTACTCCAAAGCTCTTGTCGCCGTTAATTTAAAAGGCGATGATGAAGTAATCGATGTATATCAAACGGATGGTAAAAAACAAGTGTTTATTGCCACTCGTTCTGGCTACGGACTGCGTTTCCGGGAAGAAGAAATCAATATTGTAGGAACTCGCGCTTCTGGTGTGAAAGGAATTAACTTAAAAGACGATGATTATGTTGTAAGCGGCGTTATCTTCGATGAAGATGAAGCTCTATCAACTGAATTATTTATCGCCACGCAGCGAGGAGCTGTGAAAAAGACAAAAATTACTGAGTTTGAAGAATCAGCACGAGCAAAACGAGGGCTAGTGATGGTCCGAGAA
>NZ_JBFULJ010000978.1:0-1340 GCF_056400385.1 Priestia sp. P5_B4 | reverse complement strand
TGTTCGCATAAGGGATGGGTAGACGTTGTAGCGCTTGGTGCGGCTATTTTGCCTCACCAAATTCATTTTATGGCAAAAAAGGAGCTTTTTAATCATATACTCACTAGTAATGTATTAAAAAAACTCAACGCATTCCCAGTAGATCGTAACAACCCGGGACCTAGCAGCATTAAAATACCTATTAAATTAGCAAAAGAAGGACATATCGTCGGGATTTTCCCTAGCGGCACGCGAACAGAGGAAGACGTTCCCTTAAAAAAAGGAGCAGTCACTATAGCGAGCATAGCAAAGGTTCCTATTGTACCCGCAGTTTACAAAGGACCTGCCAATGTAAAAGAACTATTTTCGAAGGGTCCTATTGTTATCTCCTTTGGAAAACCTATCTACCTTGGAGAAGATAAACTGACAAAAGATCGCCTTGCGGACGTGTCAAATCATTTAACATCTTCAATTCGTGCGTTAGAGGAAACAGCAAGATAACTTCATAGCGGAGGTGCACCATGAAGGATTGGGTACAGAGAAAGCTAAACGATGTAATTAGTGATGATGTGCAGGCAAAAATGAAAGAAAAGATGGCTGAAAGCGGGGTAACCGTTCCTATATCCGCTTCTATGCTCATGCGAATTTTTCAAAAGCAAATGACAAAGCAAGATCAAATTCAGCAATTTTCTATTTCATTTCAAGACTCCTATATTCACGTGAATGGAATTATTAAAAAATTTCTAGTGAGAATTCCATTTTCCATTGTGCTAGAACCTCTTGAGGCAAAAGAACGTACGCTTCTATTCAAAATCCATGAAATGAAACCTCTTAATCAAAATTGGATCAACTATCGAATTTTTCACAAGCCGCCTGTTACTACGTATGAAGAAAAACAAATTCATATCAATCTCAATGAAATTGATAAAGTCAAGGTCATTCCAGTAGGGAAAATCAAACAATTTTCAATACAAGATGAAAAGCTTCGAGTGAAAATTGGTTTATAAATGGTTGTAAATAAAATGTAGAAATAGTTTTTTTAGAAAGAAAACCTTTTCAATTCAGCACTTAATTCGATTAGGTGCTATTTCTTTATAATTTTTATAAAATTTTTAGAATTTTTCGTCTCTAACTATTGTGACACGCTTCCCTAAAGTTGTACAATGTAACTTATATAGAGGTTTAAGCGAAAAACCCGTAAATATAAAGAGCAAGGAGAAACAACTATGACAACTTATTCAATCGATGTAACACTAAGTCAAACAAAAAAAGAAAAGCCGCAATCTGATCAATTGCAATTCGGGAAAATCTTCACGGACCATATGTTCATTATGGATTATACAGAAGGCCAAGGATGGCAC
>NZ_JBFULJ010000977.1:0-1342 GCF_056400385.1 Priestia sp. P5_B4 | reverse complement strand
CATCCGAGGGGTTAAGGGGGAAGAATGCATTGAGTAAAGTAGATTTAAACTGTGATTTAGGGGAAAGCTTTGGTGCTTATCGTATTGGCAATGATGAAGCCATTTTAGAGCACGTGACGTCTGTGAACGTTGCCTGTGGATTTCACGCAGGGGATCCGAGCGTTATGAGAAAAACGGTAAAATTGGCCGCTGAAAAAAAAGTGCAAATTGGGGCTCATCCTGGTCTGCAGGACCTTATTGGTTTTGGACGCAGAAACATGAATATTTCACCTCAGGAAGCCTACGATATCGTGATCTATCAAATTGGGGCATTAAACGGTTTTTTGCAAGCGGAAGGGTTATCAATGCAGCATGTAAAACCTCACGGTGCACTGTATAACATGGCTGCTAAAAACGAAGCGTTGTCTGAAGCAATAGCAAAAGCTGTTTACAACGTAAATCCTGAGCTGATTTTATTTGGGTTATCTGGAAGTGAACTGATTCAAGCAGGTAACAGAATTGGTTTAAAGACGGCTAACGAAGTATTTGCAGACCGTACCTATCAGTTAGACGGTTCTCTCACTGCTCGTACAGAACCAAATGCTTTAATTGAAAATGACGACGAAGCTGTTTCTCAAGTTATTACAATGGTGAAAGAAGGGAAGGTGAAATCTCAGCAAGGTAAGGATGTAGAATTGCAGGCAGATACGATTTGCATCCATGGAGACGGAGCTCACGCACTTGAATTTGCCCGTCATGTCAACCGTTCTTTACGAGCATCAGAAGTGGTAGTTAAGGCTATTTCAAAATAAAAACTACATACAATCAGGAGGAAGATGATATTGGAGCCAATTAAAAAATCAACACCTCAGCAAAAGCTTTCGGCTGCGCCTAAAGTAAACTGGACGTTAATGCTTGGAGCCGCTTTTTTAATGGCCACATCGGCTATTGGACCAGGCTTTTTAACTCAAACTACCGTATTTACACAAAATTTAGCTGCAAGCTTCGGATTCGTTATTTTAATTTCAATTATTCTTGATATTTTTGCTCAAACCAACGTATGGAGAATTATTGCCGTTTCTGAAAAACGAGGACAAGAAATTGCCAATATGGTATTTCCTGGATTAGGATACGTGCTCGCTATTTTAATTGTTATTGGAGGACTTGCTTTCAATATTGGAAATATTGCCGGTGCGGGGCTTGGATTAAATGCGATTACGGGTATTTCTCCAACAGCTGGCGCTGCAATTAGTGCAGTTATTGCTGTATTAATCTTCGTTGTAAAAGAAGCTGGAAAAGCAATGGATCRCTTCACGCAAATTGCAGGTTTTGTCATGATTGGGCTGATGCTATATGTAGCCAC
>NZ_JBFULJ010000976.1:0-1343 GCF_056400385.1 Priestia sp. P5_B4 | reverse complement strand
CCTGTGGTTGTGGTTGGTTCAATGAGACCAGCTACCGCTATAAGTGCAGATGGACCGCTAAACTTGTATAATGCAGTGAAAATTGCTTCTACAAAAGACGCACGAAATACCGGCGTTTTAGTAGCGCTTAACGATCGAATTGGTGCAGCTCGTTATATAACAAAAACACATACAACGGCAGTAGATACGTTTAAATCCCCTGAACAAGGATATGTAGGAGAAATAGCTGGAGATAAGATAATATTTTATAACAAACCAACTCGCAAGCATACAACACAATCAATATTCGATGTATCAAAATTAGATAAGCTTCCTCAAGTAGACATCATATATGGGTATCAAAACGATTCTAGGGATTTTTATGACACAGCCGCAAAAACTGGAGCAAAAGGAATAGTCGTTGCAGGAGCAGGAAATGGACTGCTATCCGATGCTGCTCTAACAGGTGCTAGAGATGCGGTAAAAAAAGGCGTAGTTATGGTCAGATCTAGCCGGGTAGGAAGCGGAGTTGTGACACATGAAGAATCAGATGATAAAGATACGTTTGTTACATCCGATTCATTAAATCCACAAAAAGCCCGTATTCTTTTAATGCTTGCTTTAACGAAAACAAAGGACCCTCAAAAGATTCAAACCTACTTTAATAAGTATTAAATCAAAAATATCTTTCATCCTCTGTTTTGGATAAATTTTCCAAGAACAATTGGCAATGACAGCTTATAAGAAGGACATAAAGAGGTTGAGACATCACTAACATACTTTTTCTCACCCTCTTTTAAAAATGAAAGAAACTATCCGCAGGTCCCTTATTCATTTCCCCAGTTCTTGCTTTCTATAATTAAATGATTTGATGTGTTGTCTAGTACACGCCATACCAAGGTCTTGCCTTCTATATCTTTTAACTCAATAATGCCCTCTAGCTTATTGGTATTCACATGGACACGCCCCTCATCTATTCTTTGCGCACTTTTTAATCTTGTTCCAAATGTTGCAGGGCTTTCTTTCGTTAGCTTTACAATGACATCTATCATACGTTTGTCAGAAACATAGTTTTTGCTGTTCTCATAGTTATTAGCAGCAGGCTTAATAGCATGTTCTAGCCCAGTTTCGTATTGGCGCCAATCAACAATTAAAAAAACTGCAAATACTAAAGACACTGTGAGTAACAAGCCGTACGCAACATATCGTTTCATTTATTTTTGCTCCTTTCGCAGGAATAGGTTGTATCAGAAAATAGTATCGTTTTATTTAAAGAAATATTCCTTTTTCAGCATAAAAGAAGGTATATTTTTTAAAGTTTTCTGCTTACGGAGAGTACAATAGGACTTATCACGAGCTTAATG
>NZ_JBFULJ010000975.1:0-1344 GCF_056400385.1 Priestia sp. P5_B4 | reverse complement strand
AGGGGGGTCTTCTGCGCTGAAAATAGTTGAAGCCTGYATACATGCCGCTCGAACTCTTTCTTGAAACAGCTGCGGATTCCACGTCTCTTCTTGCTGAACGGGTATCTCTACAATCGGGATATTTTTTAACGGCAGCCGCTTCKACCCAATATATACGGTTGATCCGCTAACTTCTGTATTTTGCATACCAGCCCCAATTACAGTAGCGCGCGTTGTCTCAGCGGATTGAGATACTTGAATGGATTGAAAATAATATGCTAGAAGCGGACCAACGTCTCCGTGTATGGCCACTTCCTTCACTGTTATTGGCTTTTGCTTCTCCATCATTGCTCCTACTCCTCCTGAAACCATGATCGTTTCAGGATGTATAGAAGATCTTGTATGAGGAGAAACGAGCAGCGAGGAATTTTGATTCAGCGCTTTTACATAATTCACGGTTTCTTYAGCTAGTAATTGACAGATAGACGAAAGCTTTTCAAATGCTGCTTTTTCACCTTCTCGCAGTGTCAAAGAATTATTTTTCAAAAATTCAGTTAAATGAGAAGAAACGTAGGTAACAAGACCGTCTTCATTTAGTCGAATTAATCTCCCGCCTACATGCAGTGTAAACGTTTCTATCACTTTTCCATTTTGACATAAAGCGATGTTAGCAGTGCCTCCCCCTACATCAATATTGGCAATTACTGCATTTGTTTCAGCAGAACGCTCTATTGCTCCCGATCCTTTTGCAGCTAATATTCCTTCCAAGTCAGCGCCGGCTGTTGCAACAACAAAATCCCCAGCATGTTCGRCTAGATAGTGAACGATACTTTCTGCATTTTGCTTTCTGGCCGTTTCTCCTGTGATGATCACAGCACCTGCCTCCACTTGATCTAAGGAGATTCCTGCGTTCTTATACTCTTGTTCTAGTAGTACCGTTAATCTTTGAACATCGATTTCAACATCGTTTAGCATAGGGGTGGTATAGATAGAACTTACATACGTTACGCGACGATCAATAATTTGACAGCCTGGCAGCGTAAACTGATTTTGTTGATTTGCTATTAACAGCTTGCTTACAATCAATTTTGTTGTGCTTGTTCCGATATCTAAACCTATGCTCGTTATCCATTTCTGTAGCATGCTATCAATCCCTTATCTCGTTTGAATATGGTGATTATCATAAAACAGTTTTTTGAATATTTCACTAACTATGTTATCAAACCTGACACACTTTTGTGTAAACAAAGGTGACACATGATAAAAAAGACTAAATCTTGGTAGATTTAGTCTTTTTGCTTATGATGAGCGCGATTTAGTTACAATCATTCTTGATGCGGATGGAATTAATAGTGAAAGAATGAC
>NZ_JBFULJ010000974.1:0-1344 GCF_056400385.1 Priestia sp. P5_B4 | reverse complement strand
AGCAAAAAGTGCTGCAGCACTTTCTTTTTTCGTACCAAGAGCATCTTTTTGGAAGTAACCTTTGTCATTTAATTCTTTAATTTGAGATAGGGTTTTGATAAACCATTCATCAGTTAGCTTGCGCTTGCCTGTTTCTACTTCGTGAAGGGCGTTTTTTGTAGGTTCGTTATTCATAATCATTGGATTAATAAATTGAGAAGGACTTACGTCTCCTGAAAATAAAATCGGCGTGTATCCATTTTTCTTTAATGTTTCAGCTGTTTTTAAAAAGCTATTCCAATCTTTAGGAACATCTAAATTTAATTTTTCAAAAATGCCTTTGTTATAGACAGGGATGTTATAGACTAGCTGATAAGGAAGAGCATATTGCGTATTATCCGCTTTACCCGCTTGGATTAGCTTTTCGTCAAATTTGCTGAGTAAGTTTTGGTCGTCCAGCTTTGCAAAACCGTTTGCTTTGCGAATCGTTTCAAATTGACTTCCTGGAAAACTAGCAAATACATCGATACCTTCTCCAGATAGTAGAGATCCTTGAATTTGTGATTGATAGGAATCAGAAGGAAAGACGGTCATTTCTACATGAATGTTTGGATTTTTCTTTTCAAATTGCTCAATGATAGAATCAAAAGCTTTCGAATCTTCTCCTCGCCAATGCGTAAAGTTAATGGTTACTTTTTTAGAAGAGTCGCTGCTGTCGCCGCTTGTTGAACTGTTTTTGCCGCAGCCCGCGATGATCACGGTGAGCATTGCTAACAGAATTAATAATTTTTTCATTTTAGTTCCCCCACTTATAGAATTCATTTTAGATAGTTATTGGTCAATTTTGATACGGTTGGTAGATGCTTGATCAAAGAAATGAGCATGATTCATTTGAAAATGAAATGGAAAGCGCTGATGAACTTGAATATGTTCATCCCCAGGGATTTTAGCCACAAAGAGCTGGTCTCCTAAACTACTGTATAGTATGTACTCTGCTCCTAATAACTCAGACACATCTACCGGTAATGAAATGTGAGGAGCATCAGAAGAGGCCCGCGTAATATGCTCAGGTCGAATTCCTATAGTAACGAACTGATTGTTGTAGCCTTTTTCATGTAACGAATGCATTTGATTTTCTGTCAGTTGAAACTCATGTTCACTGATGTGCAGTTTACTGTTCACTACTTTTCCTGTGAAAAAGTTCATTCCCGGTGATCCTATAAAACTAGCTACAAACGTATTCTCTGGAGCATTATATACTTGCATAGGTGAACCTATTTGCTGAATTTTTCCGTCTTTCATAACTACAATTCTGCTTGCCATCGTCATCGCTTCTGTTTGATCGTGGGTTACATAAATAATGGT
>NZ_JBFULJ010000973.1:0-1346 GCF_056400385.1 Priestia sp. P5_B4 | reverse complement strand
CATTTTTTTTTATTTCAACTCTATTCTTTTCGGAAGATACAAGCATCTATAAAAAAACAAGAGCATAAAGCCAGCTCTTGTTTTTTCATTATATAGCTACTAATGTTAAATGAGGATCATTATAATACACCACTTCTGAAAGAACTTTACAGCCATTTGTTTTGGCAAAAGCTTCTCTCGCCTGCTTTTCAGTTTCAAATTCAAACATTTTCATTTCTTTTCCAGCATATACCGTCAGTACCCACATGAAAAGATTCGCCTCCGATTATTGTAGTGATCGCCATATCCACATTATGCCGAAACCATTTCCTTTTGAAAACCCATTCTACAAAACTTGTCACAAGAAACTTTTAAAAATTTAAAAACATTTTAACTTCTGTAAATGAACAAAATGTACAAAAGGTTTAAGCAATATTATACCTCTTTAAAAAGGTGCTTTTTTAATCAACTGTTGCTTCACCAGTAAAAAATATATAGTATTTATTAAAAAAAGAAGCCGGACAGCCGGCTTCTTTTTTAGGAAAGGAAAGTACAGACATCACAATCACGTCCTGCTCTTTATTTTGCATAAAAATACACTAATTAAATATTGCTTTCTTAAAGCAGAACCATGTTCGATTGCACATAGTGATAAAGAAGCTTATACGTATGGTTTAATGAATCTTGATGCGTTCTCTCAAACGCATGAGAAGAATCAATTCCTGGACCAATTAAGCCGTGTACGATATCGTGTCCGGCACGAATAGCAGCAGAAGCATCTGATCCGTAAAACGGATAAATATCTAATTTGTACTGAATATCATGCTGCTTAGCTAGCTCCACCAAATGCTTTCTCAAACCGTAATGATATGGGCCGCTTGAATCTTTTACACAAATAGACACGGTGTATTCATCGGTAGATTGTCCATCTCCCATAGCACCCATATCAACCGCTAAGTATTCTACTGTTTGAGGCGTAATGTTCGAATTCCCTCCGTATCCAATTTCTTCATTATTTGAAATAAGAAAATGCGTAGTGTATGGCAGTTCGATCTGTTCTTCTTGAATTGTTTTTATGAGCTGAAGCAATAAAGCTACGCTTGCTTTATCATCGAGATGACGAGATTTAATAAAACCGCTTTTTGTTATTTCTACACGAGGATCAAACGAAACAAAGTCGCCTACTTCAATTCCAAGGCTGCGAACATCTTCTGCGCTATGTACTTTTTCATCCAATCGAATTTCTATATTTTCTTGATTTCGCTCAGCTTTCCCTGCATCTTTATACACATGAACAGATGTTTGATGCATAAGGATGGTTCCTGTAAATACTTCTCCTGATGAAGTTTCAATTTCACAATATTCTC
>NZ_JBFULJ010000972.1:0-1349 GCF_056400385.1 Priestia sp. P5_B4 | reverse complement strand
TCTCTGGATCGGTTTCTAAGTGCATCTTTTTTCTTAAGTATTTTTCAACATAATGAGCGATATAAAACGCTACTATAATAAAAATCAAAAATTTGTACATAAATACCTCCTAATGTCCAATAATATCTTTTTTTCTATTTTAATTAAATTAATCCACTTATTGTAGAATTAATTATATGATTTAAGGCAGGTTTCATTGAGCAGTAAAAAGAGGCTTCACTTGTGAATAAAGATATAGTAGCAATTGAAAGTGATAAAATTGCGTTTTACAAAGATTTAAAATATATGTTACTTGGGAAGGTGACGCAATAACAAAAATAACTGTGTGACGAAAAATATGGAAGGTTAAAGAGCCCTTGTATATCAAGAGCTCATATTTTTGTATGGTTCCTATAACCAAACTTATGGTAACTAAACTAGAAAATAAAAAGCCTGGATCTCCTTAGATACAGGCTTTTTCTCAACTCTGTTGTYTAAGTAGAAAAAAGTACTTACTTTAAATTCAAGGTTACTTCCTTATTTAGATATGGAGATGTAAAAGTTACTGTTTGTTCATTTCCCCATTGTGCATCATGAGCTCCTAAAACATTTAAATCGCTCATATCCGTATTTCGTGTCATGACATGAAGAGGTTCTTGATTTATTCGTTTTTTCACCAAAGGGAATTCCGTTTGTTTATAAAAATCATAGTAATGGTTAGTTTCTCCAAGACTCCAATTGGAATAACCAATAATAAGTTTTTGGGTATTCTTAGGGGAAGTTAGATCATAATAGTCAACTTTATTAGTATAAAAGAACGTGAACCACCCAACGATTGCTATAGGTACAATAAAAAACGGCCCAATTACTCCCCAAAAAACTTTAGACTCTTTGGTTTTGCTAACGGTTATAAAGACTATGTATAAATAGATAAAGTGTAGAACAAATATCAGAAAATATATCGAAACCTTTGAAGAGAAAACGTATAGGCTCTTTAGTGCTAAAAGATAAAAGAATAGATCTATAGAAAGAAGGATGATAGCTAACATTTTTAGTATACTCTTATTATTTTTATACTTCATTGACTGCAAACCCTCCTCCTTTTAATTTAGAAATGTTAAATATTGCTGCTATTAATATCAAGTGAGTAGCTACGAGGTATATAATTTTTGACTTTTCCAGGTGAGTTAAATAGATCACTCTTACTGAATATCGTAAATCCAACCTCTTCCACATCCACAAATGTATCGACTTTATCTATATCGACATTTTTAAATTCTATAGGTTTATTCCATTGTCTCGAAGGAATTAAATCCTGCTCTACAATACCTTCTCCGTAGAAAATGAATATACTCAGCCCATTATTAACT
>NZ_JBFULJ010000971.1:0-1349 GCF_056400385.1 Priestia sp. P5_B4 | reverse complement strand
AGAAAGTTTGATCAAATTAATACTACTAACCTTTGATAAACGAACAAAAAGAAAAGCTTATTTTGACAAAAGATTGATCAAAATAAGCTTTAATTTATTTAATTGAATCATTCTTTTATAAAAAAGTTTGATCACTTCTGTGATCCTTCTTCAATTAAATGACCCTTTAGTGCAATAATACAACTGAAGTTTAAGGGTAAAAAAACACTTTTTATTAATAAAGGGTTTTATCAAATTTTGTTATAAATCAACACCTTTATCCATATGGTTTACAGTTAGTTTTCCCTATATGTTGAATTTGACATTTAACAAAATCCGTGGTAGGTTTGCTCACAAAAAAAGGAGAGTTAACTCTAACAATAAATATCTAAAAAGAGGAGATAAATGATGAAGACCTATTCTATTAGTGAAGTGGCAAAAGAATTTAACCTTACACCATATGCCTTGCGTTACTATGACAAGGAGGGACTTATCCCTTTTGTAGAACGGAGACCCAATGGAACACGGGTGTTTAAAGAATCCGATATCAACGCCTTAAAAATAATTGAATGCCTGAAAGCCACTGGGATGCCTATTAAGGAAATTAAAGCCTTTATTGATTGGTGTTCTGATGGGGATTCTACGTTGCAACAAAGATATGACATGTTTATGGAAAGAAAAGCTATTGTAGAAGCCCAGATGCAAGAACTAAAAAAAACAATGGAAGTCATCGAGCATAAATGCTGGTATTATGAGACTGCATTGGATGCTGGAACGGAAGATATTCATAAAAACACCAAAATAGAAATTCCTATCACTTGAAATTATCGACAATTTTTATTGATTTGTTGTTTAAACAACAAATCTGATGAAATCATCGATTTTTATCCCTTGTTTTGTTTATATTTATATTATAAATTATAGACAGATGTTGATGAATCAACGTCTCAAAGTAAGCGCATACACAACGGATTGTTACTGTTAAATCAGGCAAAACCGATTATCTTCGAAAGAGGTAAGGGTTTTGCCTTTTTCTATTGTTGGAGGGGATAAAGTATAAGTCTGGAGGTATAAAGTGAAAGTCGAGAGAATATTAAACAACAATGCAGTTATTTCAACAAAAGAGAAACAAGAAATTATCATCATTGGACGTGGAATTGCTTTTAATAAGCGTGTTGGTGATGATATTAATGAACAACTAATAGATAAAATTTTCACTTTAGAAAACGAAGATATAATGAAAAAATTCAAGACCTTAATTGCTGATATGCCAATTGAATATATGGAAATATCCGAAAAAATTATTGCATATGCAAAAATGAAATTGGGAAAAAAGCTAAACGATAGCATTTATATCCATTTAACAGATC
>NZ_JBFULJ010000970.1:0-1350 GCF_056400385.1 Priestia sp. P5_B4 | reverse complement strand
CATTTCAAGTCGGGCAAGAGGGGCGCCCAAACAAAAATGAGGTCCGTTTCCAAACGTTAAGTGTTTTTTATTAGTTTGGCGGTGAATGTCTACGGAAAAAGGGTTTTCAAACATATTCTCATCCATATTACATGCACTCATCCACGCAATAACGACATCTCCTTTTTTTAGCTTAACGCCTAATAAATCGTTATCTTGTTTAACCGTCCGATCTCGTCTGGAGATGTGAAACCGATATCGAAGCATTTCTTCTACTGCTTTTGGAGCTAATTCTCTATTGTTTCTCAGCTCGCTGTATAACGACTCGTCGTCATATAAAAAAGAATAAAACATATTTGCAATGGCGTGACTTGTGGTTTCAACTCCTGCACCTAAAAGCAGCATGGTAGCGTGTACAATTTCTTCATCTGTAAATGTTTCACCATCAACTTCGGCTTGAATTAAGTCTGAGATAATATCATCAGAAAGGTTGGAGCGCTTTTCAATGACAATCGGGTAGAGGTATTGAAAATATTCAGCTCCTGCACGCTGCTTTTCTTGTTCAATCTCTTCTAATCTTTCTTGGTCATAAGGCTGAAACAGAATATCTACCCATTTTTTGAACTGATATTGGTCTTTTACCGGTACACCGAATAAATCTGCTATAACTAAACTAGGAAAAGGAGAAGATAAATCGTCAACAATATTAATAGTTGAATTCTTTTGTATGGCTTCTACAAGGTCTGCTGCAATTTGTTTGATTCGCGGTTCCCAGTTCTTTAAACTGCGAGGAGTAAAGGCTGCAGCAAGCAAAGATCGCGCTTTCCGGTGGTCAGGAGGATCTAAGTTTGTAAGATTGGTAATTGGAGATGTGCTTTTTTGCTTACTATTATCTCCAACAAAAATAGTGGTTCTTTGTCCATCGCTTGAAAAGAATTCGTAGTTGCTCAAGACTTGTTTAACATGGTCGTATTGGAATACATTCCATGTGTTTGTTTCTTCATGAAAATAAACAGGGTGGTTGTTCAGCATTTCTTTATACCATTGGATAGGGAAAAACTCTTCTGCACGTGATTGGAATTTTGGAATTTCTGTAACGGGAATGACTTCTTTGTTCATATGATCTTATTCCTCCTTCAGAATAGGTATAAATTTGGAATTTACTAGCTACATAGCGCTTAGTAGTTGTCACTTGCTAGATAAATAGTTGCTTTGTTTAATTAACCTATACTATTAGTACATTTTTATACCAAATGTATAAAAATGTACTAATAGTATATAATTATTTTTATTTATTTATCAAGGAAAAAGGATAAAATTCACGTAGGAAAAGGCAGATAAGTTATACTAAATAAAAAGTAAATTGTAAAC
>NZ_JBFULJ010000969.1:0-1358 GCF_056400385.1 Priestia sp. P5_B4 | reverse complement strand
CCTTCTATTTTATCTTATGTTGAAGAAGCTAGTAATAAAAATTGTTGCATATTTTCTATTGCTTGTCTAACCATTACCCATGTTTTCAATTAATAGAAAAGAAAGATGAATGCTATAGAACTTTGAATTCGCCAACTTTTCTTTCTTTTGTATCAAACATACATGATAAAAAGGAAGAAAAGCAAATTGTAATATAACATCACATTACGTTATAATATAATTATATTCAAAAGAAAGTATTTAGGAAAGAGGAGGAAAAAGATGAAGCTAAATACTCATAGCTCTACGCCTTTATATATGCAGTTAAAACAGGCTATTACAGAAGATATTAATAAAGGAGTTTATACTCCGGGTGAAAAACTTCCAATTGAAACGGATTTGTGCGATATATACGGAGTAAGTCGGATTACGGTAAGAAAAGCCGTATTAGATTTAGTAGAAGAAGGCCTTCTGATACGTCAGCAAGGAAAAGGAACCTTTGTTCAATATCCAAAAGCTAAGAGAGAGCTGTTTGCCGTTAATGGGCATACAGAGTATATGTCGGAATTAGGGAAAGTACCGCAGACTAAAATTTTGTCTTTTGGTATAAAACCTGTAAAAGCTCATGTGGCAAAGATGTTATCAATCCCTCCAGAAAGTGAAGTCCTTGAACTGCAGCGCATTCTGTATTATGACGACCAGCCTCTTACCTTAGAAATTTCTCACTACTCCTTAGAATTGTTACCACACTTAGATCAGCACGTCCATAATTCAGTTTCAATGTACGATACTATAAAAAACAAGTACAATATTGCTCCGGTTCATAATAAAAAATTATTGAACATGGTATTTGCAAATGTGGATGAAGCAAAACATTTAGAATGTGAAGTCGGAGAGCCGCTGTTTAAAGTGGAAAAAGTGGCGTATGATGCACAAAAAAGACCGATTCATTCATCTTTTCTACACTACCCTGCGAATCGCGTTACGTTCACTATAGACAGTTCTAATTCTTAATAAAATAGCGCCTTTCTTCAAAAGCAAAGGCGCTATTTTATTCATTTTAGAACCATTTCACAGTCTGTATGATATTCTTTTCCATATCCAAATGCTCCGTAATTTTGACAAGTTTGTGATGCCACCAATGATCCATTATGGAGGGCTTTGGCTATGTTTTTTTCTGGTAGATAAGAAGAAAGAAAGCCAGCTATAAAAGAATCTCCAGCCCCAAGCGTATCCACTACATTTGTAGGAATTATAGGCTGTTTAAATAACTGATTTTCGACTGATAATAAAGCTCCCTCTTCTCCTCTTGTCACGCATACGACACTGGTTCCTAACAGGTGTACTCGCTTTATTAAATTCATACACTCTTCTTCTGG
>NZ_JBFULJ010000968.1:0-1359 GCF_056400385.1 Priestia sp. P5_B4 | reverse complement strand
GATCAGTTCCTAACCAGTGATCACCGGTGGATTTTTGAAGCCGGTCTTGCATATTAACTTGTGTGGGATCCATCGGTGTTAGCTGACTTCCAAACAGACAAAATAAAATAAGCGCAATACCACACACGCTTATCACTACAAAAGGAAGCTGCGGCTTTTTCACGTTTTATCCCCTCCCTTTACGTAGAGCTGGGGATTTACATATTTGTAGCTCAAATCCACAAATGAATTAATTAAAACAACAAACAGGCCCATCCACAAAATATACCCTTGAATCACAGGATAATCACGATTCATAATCGCATCAATAACTAATTTTCCGATGCCAGGATAAGCAAATAGGACTTCAATGATGACCGTTCCTCCAAGCAAACTGCCTAAGCTCGTCCCTAAAATGGTAAGAATCGGCGTTAAGCTATACCGGAACGCGTGGAAAATAAAAATGCGGCTTTCACTGATTCCTCTTGCTCGAGCGGATCGTATAAAATCTTGTTTCAGTCCTTCTAGCAGACTAGCTCTAATCATTCGCATATACACAGCGGACATGGCAAAACCAAGCGTTAAAGAAGGCAGCACAAGATGAGCTGCTGTGCCTGTACCCATTGAAGGAAGCCATTGAAGACGTACAGAGAACAGCTGTATAAACAAAAGGCCGAGCCAAAAGCTTGGAATAGACGCTCCAATTAAGGAAATACTTCTGCTGAAATAATCAATCCACTTGTTCGGATACAGTGCTGACAGCGTGCCGAGTGGCACAGCTATTAACAGCATCACAACCAAAGATGCAGCCGTCAAGC
Source organism: Priestia sp. P5_B4 (assembly GCF_056400385.1). Classification (NCBI taxonomy): domain Bacteria; kingdom Bacillati; phylum Bacillota; class Bacilli; order Caryophanales; family Bacillaceae; genus Priestia; species Priestia sp. P5_B4. The sequence continues at coordinate 562 of NZ_JBFULJ010000968.1, read as the reverse complement.
GCAGCGTAGCCGGAAACTTTTCGGCTAATTCATCGATCACAGGCTCTTTTGTCATATACGAAGACCCTAAATCAAACTGAAAAAAGCGCTTCAGCCACTTTACATATTGAATATATACAGGTTCATTAAACCCTAGCTCTGTTCGCAAACTATTTATTTGTTCCTCAGAAACTGCCACGTCATCTGCGCGGAGCATTTGCTTAACTGGGTCTCCTGGAGCCAGCTTCATCAAAACAAAGCTGAGAAACGATAGGATAACTAAAAAAATGAGTAATTCTATTATTCTTTTACCAATTAATTTCATATCTATTTCACATCTAAATCCTTTGTTATCACATAGTATTCACTTTTAGTTGTGACCCAATTTTTCACATTGTCTCTATAGGCCACAAAATTATTCGGATGAACAATCGAAGAGTGGAGCGTTTCTTTTTCTGCTATTTCTCCGGCTTGTCTTGCTAACTCATTGCGCTGTTTTTGATCAACGGTTTGATTGAGTTTATTGATAATGGAAGTTAATGCTGGTTCATGAAAATGACCTACATTAAATGCTCCTCCCTCC
>NZ_JBFULJ010000967.1:0-1359 GCF_056400385.1 Priestia sp. P5_B4 | reverse complement strand
ATTGATATTAAAAATATAAAAAATAGKGAAAAACATTAGAAGGGCAATTAAAAGGCTATCTACATATAATAGATGAACATTCTTTATTTTGTTTTTTTTAATAATATAAATTAATTTCGCTAGAAAGGAAATATTTGATAATTGAGCATTTTTTAAATTTGAATTTATATTTAAGTAATCTATATTAACTTCATCTAATTTATCAATGTCATGTTTATTTATATTAGATGAAACATATAGAGCTTTATTTTCTTTTATGACACCTTTCATTACTTGATAGTTATAATAAAAATGATGCCCACTGTTTACAGTGTCGAAGAATAATACTTTTGACATCATTATCCCTCCTCTCAAAATAAAAAAGAGAGCGTAAATAATTCGTCTCTTTTCTCAATTCACTATTGAAACTTAAGGATTAATAAATTCACTTTTCTTTACGAATATATTATCTCCTATGTCTTTATTATAAAATTTTGATGACTCCACCACTACTGTTCCACCTACTGGTTTATCTGTATTAAAAATCGCCAAATTACTATATCCTTTATCTGATGAGTAAAAAACACTATTTGCTATCTTTACCATTGCATTAGACAATACAGCAATATCAGCTTCCGGGCTTCCTGGGTAACTGTCCGAACCGCAATTTTTAAAAGTGGCACCTATAATGACTACTTCAGAATGATCCTCAACATGAACTCCTTGACCTACTATATCAATGAAATCTGAATTTTTAATAACTATATGTTTAGCTGATAGAGCAACCCCGACTCCAAATCCAGCCCATTTTGAATTACTAGTATTTGTATCAAAAGTGCAATTTTCAATTAGCCACCTATGACTTGCCACATTTATCTCAATACTATCTAATTTCGTATTAGTAAATTTACAGTTAATGATTTTTACGTCAAAACTAGGCTGTAGATTTGAAAGAATACCGTAACCACATCTATCAAATATAGTGTTAATAATAGTTAACCTATGAACTGTAATTGCATTTTGAATTCCTTGTAGGGAACAATTAAACTTAGATTGTAAGATGGTAATATCATTACCCATTGGTAAAACACCTATACGTGAATTAAAACCTATATTTTGGATTGTCTGATTTCCCTCTAATCTTAATACTGCCTCATCTTTATTATCTTTTCTTTTTAAAATAGTAACTGTTCTTCCTTCACCTAATAATGATACATTAGAAGGAATATCTATGGAAGAACTTACTATATAAGTCCCTCTCTCGAGGTATATAGTTCCTCCACCTGCATTATCAGCCTTTTTAATAGCTGATAATATTTTAAGGGTATCGTCCTTCAATCCATCTCCTTTAGCACCATAATCTTTGACATTATATATTGA
>NZ_JBFULJ010000966.1:0-1360 GCF_056400385.1 Priestia sp. P5_B4 | reverse complement strand
GCGAGTAACGGTTATACATCATACAGTCGAGTTCTAGAGCCATTTTGTTGAAGTCTAGACTGACATGCGTCGCTATTCGATAATAGTTATGCTTGCCAATGACAATGCTGTTATATAAAGTGATTCCTTTGATTGCTTTAATAGAGTTCGGGCTTTTTTGTATTTTTTTCACTTGTTTTGCTAAATCTTGCTTCGTCTTTTTCAGTGCTTTTTGAGATACGTGTGTTTCTGCGATATATCGTGTTTTTCCGTTTTTTCGTTTTCCTTTCTTTACAGCTTTGAGAGAGAAGCCTAGGAATTCACTCTCTTGCTTTTTCAGATTGGTAACCTTAGATTTATCGGTTGAAATATACAATTTCAATCGTTCTTCTAGCCACATTTGGCATGCTTTGAATATTTTTTCTGCATTGCTTCGTGTGTTTGTGAAGATTTTGAAATCATCTGCGTACCTTACGATATACATAGGTTTCATATTAGAGTGTTTCGATAGGACTGCTGTTACGGGGTCGTTACTCCAAATTCCATCTCTGTATCTCGATTTTACCCTTCGGGCTTTGAATGTTTCCCACTGTTTGCTGATCCACCAATCAAATTCATTAAGGTTGATGTTTGCAAGTAGTGGGCTAAGGATTCCACCTTGTGGAGTTCCTTTTGTTGGAAACATGGTTGTGCCGTCAGGCATTTGCACTGGGGCTTTCAATATTTTTCGGATAATGACGAGTAATTGTTTATCCTGTATACCCAGTGTCCATATTTGGCGCATGAGCTTGGTATGATTTACTTCGTCGAAAAATCCTTTAATATCTACGTCTACCACATAAGTGAGGTTTTGTTGGTTTATCTTTTTAGTGCTATCTGCTATGGCATGTTTTGCACTTCGGTTCGGACGGAATCCGTAACTTCTATTACAAAATTGTGCTTCGCAAATAGGTTCTAAAACTTGAAGAATACATTGTTGGATAATCCTATCCCACATACTTGGTATTCCCAAAGGTCTTGTTTTTCCGTTGGGTTTAGGTATTTCTTTCCGTCTCACCTTTTGTGGTTGGTAGTTTTGAAAACGCCTTTTCACTTCATTCAAGAAATAGCTCTGTTCCATTCTCTCAATATCTTTGATGTTTACGTTGTCACAGGCGGATGCTTTACTCCCTTTATTTCCTTTTATGTTACGAAAAGCGAGGAGTATATTTTCATCTGATGTGATAGTAGGCATCAGTTTGCTGAAAGAATTTCTTCTGGTTGCTTTCTGGTATAAGTCGTCTAGGACAGGTTGAGTACCGTAGTATTCATTGTGTCGAAGTTTCTTATCCTTTCGCGTGGGCTTAGATTTGTCATTCATGGTCTATCACCTACTCTTATG
>NZ_JBFULJ010000965.1:0-1361 GCF_056400385.1 Priestia sp. P5_B4 | reverse complement strand
GCTCCATTCCTGGTGATTTATCTTGACGTCTTGAGGTGACGTCTTACTAAATGATATGAGTGATAACTTGTCCACTATTCCGATATTTTCTTCAAAAGTGTATGAAACTTCGAATTTTTGGACAAGACTGATGTTAAAAAGGTGATTATATATGTTTGGGTTAGGCAAGCAACGTAGTAAATTAGGAAAATGGTTAGATCAAAGAGGAATTTCGCAACAATGGTTAGCTAGCACCTCAAAGGTTAGTAGATCTACTGTTAGTGATCTTTGTAAGCGAAACGTAGAACATGCACCTACACAACGAACTATGACCAAAATACTCAATGCTTTAAGAAAAATCGATCCCAATTTAAAGGCACATGATTTTTTTGATATGTAGGTAGAAAATATTATAATTATCCTGGGAACAATACTTAAATTTATCGACTTTAACGTAGCAGAAAAGCCTACTTGTTATGGGACTGATCCCTGAATTCGAGACAGGGGTCAAAACACCTTTTAAACAGCCAGTTGCCGGTATTGTACCGGTGACTGGTTGTTTAGTTTCGTTTGAATACGGATATGGTTATAATAAGTAATGTAGCTTTCGACAGTTTGTTCTACGATGGCAGTCGTAGTACATGTTAACTCGTCGAGATAAAACGTTTCAGACTTTAGGCTGGAATGAAACGATTCAATGGAGGCATTGTCTGCAGGTGTCCCTTTGCGGGACATACTCATGATGATGCCTCTTTCTTTGACTTTTTGTTGATATGAATATGATGTGTAAACTGAACCTTGGTCGCTATGCAATGTACATCCTTCAGGTAAAGGAGGGAGTTGACTTAATGTATCTAAAACAAACTCTACGTTTTGACTATCACTCATTGAATACGCAATAATTTCGCCATTAAATAAATCTTGAATACTTGAAAGATACAACTGTTTAGGTCCAAAAGGCAAGTAGGTAATATCGGTAACCAGCTTTTGAAGAGGGCGCTCTGCTCGGAAATTACGGTTTAACACGTTTTCTGCAACCTGATAAGGTTGTCCTGTTTGTAGCCGTTTCTTCCTTTTAACTCGGCATTGCCAACCGTATTTCTGCATGATACGCTGCACTGTTTTATGGTTGATATGCATGGTTTGATTGAGTAACGCTGTAATTTTTCGATAGCCATATCGAAATTTATGTTTACGGCACTGTTCACCAACTTTTCCTTCTATCCATTTCTTTCTCTTTGTTTCTTCTCCTTGCTCATTTTTCTGCCAACGATAATAAGTTGATCGAGGAATACCCAGACACTGACAGATTTGAGAGATAGGCAGTTTTTCTTTTAATTCTTCTACTAAGTTCAATACAACTTCTGGTACCACTCCGTTTC
>NZ_JBFULJ010000964.1:0-1362 GCF_056400385.1 Priestia sp. P5_B4 | reverse complement strand
ACCCAACAGTAATGATGGTGGAGATAAAACCTTCCTAAAAAAGGGAAAAACTACCCTAAAAAAACTAATCGAACTGTTCGATTAATTTTTTAGGGTAGTTTTTCTGGCTTCGTATTGTTAACTTAAAACAGTGAGGATTACCAAACGGAAGCTTCACAAAGTCTTTTGTAGTTTGTTCTGTTTATGATGTTTTAATTCATATAAAAAGCAAATAACCCACGAATAAATGTATTCATGGGTTATCTACTAGTTCAATCTATAAGCACGTGAGGTCTCTATAAATCATATGCTTGTTTTTAAAGTGCTATAACTTCATATCCATAAAAAACAAACTACCTCTCCCTTCTAAGTCATTTAGAAAGGTATCGAGGTAGTTTGTTTTTTATGGAGAGAGAGTAGGGTTTATAAAAGGAAGCTTTCCATGTTGTGTAGTTTGCTCAAAAGGTAAAATTTTATTCTCGATAGGCAAGTTACCTAAACAGCCATTAACTCATATAGCGTAGTTAAACTAATTGTGGTAACAGAGAAAAAACTTCCTTGAAGTCGGGAAGGTAGTTTTTTTATTATGTACTAAACCTGTTATTTTGGCGGTGGTAATAACAGGTTCAGGGGATTAGGCACCTCTTCCTTGTACAAGGATACTTCATTCTATGTAAAAYTTYTTAAAAGGCTTGTACGATTGTCTATATATTAATRATTAATTTGAGCTTGTATATTTTAGGCGAGCATTTTTATTACTTGTACATATTATAAAAATATAACGTGCAGGGTGGTGAAGATATGGGCTTTTTCGGTGGTTACGGAGGTGGCTGCGGYTTTGGWGGCGGCTATGGYTATGGTGGTTACGGTGGTAACTCAGGTGGTAGTTTTGCTATTATTGTTGTTCTGTTTATATTATTAGTTATTGTTGGCTGTACTTGCTTTAASRGTAGTTATTAATAAGTAAGTAAATGAAGTTTATAAAGCTCTTTTCCTCATTAATCCGATGGAATAATGAATTCCATCGGATGCTATTTCTAATAGAATTTTTGTAAGCTAGTTTGATAAATATTTAAACACTAAATTCTTATTTTACATAACACATAACAAGTCTTAATTTAAACATTCTACTTTTATTTCAAAGGGGATTAACAGCAACCACCATAACTACCGTATCCATATGGGGATCCATAGCCGTAACCACCGTAACCACCATAGCCACCATAGCCACCGTATCCATATGGAGCTCCATATCCATAACCACCATAGCCATATGGAGAAAGTAAAGAACCGGCCAATAAACCACCAGCTAACCCTCCTACAAAGGGACCACCAAAACCAAAACCAGGTCTTCCAAAGCCGAACCCTGGACGGCCGAAACCG
>NZ_JBFULJ010000963.1:0-1366 GCF_056400385.1 Priestia sp. P5_B4 | reverse complement strand
GGCATAATTTATGTGATTCCCCAAAGCATAAAAATTATGCCAACATAGGTATAAATAAATACTTACATGCGAAACGTAAAGCATTCATTATTTAAATTGTACTTGGATAGTAGAAAGCAATGCTACTTTTTTTAATTTAAATATATTTTTTCAATTTACATATCAGGTTAAAAAACTTTCATTTATTGAACTTTTACCGACCTTACTCCGTTAGAAAAGCTGCAGATAAAAAGTTCTCCCACAAAAAAACCGTCTCTAAGTTAATAGCTTCACTTATGAGACAGCCTTTTCTTTTCCTTCTATTATTTTGCCCAGCTTTCCGTCACTTTTTTATTTTTAGAAATCCAGTTTTTCACACCTTTTGTTTCGTCTTTTGCACTGTTAATTTCTGATTCTAAAGATGCTAGTTGATCGGCACTAATAGAAAAATCTTTCAGCCACTTTGCTACTTCTGGATAATCTTCTTTAAATGCCTTTTTGCTAATCGACTGTATTTTTTCAGGTCCAGTTGGATTCATCGTATTTTTGGGATCTTTTAAGTATCTGAGATTATACTTTTCAAAAGCCCAGTGCGGGCGCCATAACGTAACAACAATGGGTTCTTTATTAGCAATGGCTTTATCTAATTCCGATAACATGGCGGCTGTGCTGCTTTCTACTAAATTCCAGTCTTTTAACCCATAGCTTGGCATCGCATGATCTTTAGTAAGACCGTTTATTCCAGATCCTGGTTCAATACTAATAATCTTTCCGTTAAACTCATCTTTCTTATTTTTTAAATCAGCTAGTGACTGCGCGTCTACGTAGTCGGGAACGGCCAATCCGCTATCTGCTTGATCATACCAAGTACCGAGCACGTCAACTTGTTTTCCAAATCTTTTCATATAAGAACTATGGGTGGTCGGCATCCATACATCCAAAAATAAATCAATGTTTCCTTGAGCAACTCCTGAGAAAAGCGGAGCTACGTCGCTTTGAACTGCTTTAACTTTATAACCTTTTTCCTCTAATAATTCCTTCCATAGAAACGTAACAGCTACGGCTTCGTCCCATGGTATGTATCCAATTGTAATTTCTTTTTTAGTCGTCGTGCTGCTTGCCGTATTGCTATTGCCACATGCGGAGACAAGCAGCATAATGACGATTGTTAGCATAATTAAAGAAAATTTTTTTGATTGTTTCATATACTCCCACCTTTATTCATTTTATTTACTTGATTGAATACCTTTTCTTTTTTGAGCAGAAAGGTGCGTCAGACGATCTAAAATAACGGCAATAATGACAACTGCAATCCCGCCGATAAATCCTAAGCCTACATCCAACATACTGATGCTTCTTAATACCTCAGCACCCAAGCCCCCTGCAC
>NZ_JBFULJ010000962.1:0-1366 GCF_056400385.1 Priestia sp. P5_B4 | reverse complement strand
TTATAGAGGTTACTGAGCAGCCTCCGTACACTACCTACATTTATGGAAAAAGTACAGAAAAGTATGATGTTGAATTTAAAATAGTAGATAATAAAGTCAGTAGGTATGACTTGATTAGCAGCAAGTATAGTACAGAAAAGGGAATACATACTGGTGACAGCAAAAAAGATGTTATTAGGGCGTATGGAGAAAATTATTACGAAAGAGAAGATACCGGAGCAACAATAATAGGGTATTTTGATAAAAATCATAAACTCAATATTGAGTTTTCTTTAGATGACAAGGATAAAGTTGGAGGCATTTTGGTTCAAAAAATAAATAATTAAGATGAGTAATAATCATTTTTGCTGCAGCTTTTAATATGTACTTATTTATGTAAATTGAGTATGTTTGAGCTATAAATCTAAAACAAATAATCAGAAAGGTTTTTTTCCTATTGAGTACGTTTACTAAAGTAGTACCGTCAGCTTTTATACTTCTCTATATAGCATTTTTCTTTTTAGATATTTCTTATCATTATGGTGTTCCTTATTCATATAGCTTTTTTCTTTTTTTATTTTTGTCGTTAATATCTCTAGTTTTATGTTTAGTAATATGGTTTAAGGACAGGGAACGTCTTTTTCTATTTTTGGCTGTAGTTTCAACCCTCCAACTTACGTTTACTGTCTTTATTTATCTTTTGCCAGAAGCAGGAACTAAACCATTAATTTATGAAAAAGCAATCACAAAAGAAGATGTTTTACATAAATAAGCTTACACAAAAAACTTGAAGAATGTGTATCTAGTATAAGGTTATTAAAGAGATCCCCTTAAATAAAGAGGATCTCTTTGGTGTAGGTGTTTGTAATAGTAATTATATTAACTAGCTCTGTATACTTCTTCATTACAAAGCAGTGTTCCATACTTATTAAAAAAAGAAATGTGTACAGTTTAGTGTAAGAAAAGGGATCTAACAGAAACCATTAATTTATATTTTAACCATAATATGTTATAATATTTCGAAAATGGTGGTGTGATGATGAGYGAAGRTAAAGAAACACCTGAAAGAAGAAGAGAGARMTTAAAACAMGAAGAGGTAAAGAGAAACCCCACAGGGAATATGAACGATGCATTTAACMGAAATGAAGCTGGAAMCCTATCTGGTTTAGCAGGYAGCTTAGGWTGGAAGGGKCTAGGTRTACTTATTACTGTACTGATTATAGGCTTTATCGTTGTGTCCCTATTATTAAAATAATGTGAGGTTTATAAATTAAGAGTACTGGAGGAGTCATTTTGAAAAATTATGCAGTGTTTATTGGTAGTTTTATAGTGTTACTGTTTGCTTTTCAAATTGTTTCTGGGCTATTTCTTACACTTACATATGTAC
>NZ_JBFULJ010000961.1:0-1368 GCF_056400385.1 Priestia sp. P5_B4 | reverse complement strand
GGCATAAAGATTGTGTTTACAGACCKGGATTTTCGAACGATTTTTATTTCATTATTTATTATTGGATTATCCGTTGKCGGCTTTATGCCTTATTTAACGGTTTGGGCAACAAATACATTGCATGCCACTTCTTTTCAAGCAGGATTTTTATTTGTGCCAATGAGCATTATTGGTTTAATCGTATCGTTTTATTTAGCTTCGTTATCAGACAAATGGGGGAAACGAAAGCCATTTATTATTTGGGCGTTACTGATTGGAACCATTTCAAGAGTGCCGTTAGCGTTTACGCATTCTTATACAATAGCACTCATTTTACTTGCTATAGGAGGGTTTAATGCGTTTTCTTTTTTCTTTGCCCTGCTGAATGATTTTATTGTTAAAAAGCAAGAAAGCAAATCGCAGGCAGGTACGATTACTGGTACCGTGCGAATGGCTTTTTCACAAGGCTATATTTTTGGACCTATGCTTGGCGCTTTAATTATTGACCACGGAGGGTATACTCTTTTATTTTTATTATCAGGGTTGTTATCGCTAGCAACTTTAGGGTGGGTTCTTTTTGCGCTTAAAGAAGACAGTATGCCTCAAACTTCAGCTCATGCATCTTCAAAAGCGCCAGCCGGTATACCTTCTGTATTAATAGCTGTATTCGTAGCAGCTCTTTTCATTTTTGCGGGTGATTCCGGGCGTTCTATGTATTTGCCGCTCTACATAACGGATACGTTAAAACAATCCGTTTCGATTGTAGGGATTCTCTTTACCGTTACATCTGTTTTTGAGCTAGTATTTATGCCGTTAGGGGGCTATTTTTCTGATAAGATCGGAGTTAAACGATTCTTTATCATTGGAATTGCTTGCCAAGTGCTTTATTTTATTTTAACGAGCCTTCATTTACCGCTGAGTGGGTTAATTGTGCTTCAAGTATTTTATGCTTTTATTCTATCCGCTACAATGGGAGTGGGAATGGTGTATGCTCAGTCACTGGCTCCGCGTCAAATTGGACTAGCCACAACGGCATATATGACGGCTATACAAACTTCAGCAGTTGTCAGCAGCTTAGCTATGGGGTCACTAGTCAGCGTGATTCCGCTGCCTTCTACTTTTTACATTTTAGCTGTTTTCGCGGTTGTTTCAGGTGTGATGTTCCTGTTTATGAAGCAAAAATCAGCTGAGAAAATGAGTTGAAAAGAAAAGTTAAGAAGAGGTTGAGACATTACCAAATTAATTCAATCTAAAGGCGGACAAATAGTATACATGAGCTCGTATGGATTGCTTGTGCCACCGCAGTTGATTTCCGTACAAGTCTTCGCTTTCCGCGGGTGGCCGATGAGCCTCCTCGTCGTTTGCGCTCCTGCGGGGTCTGATCTGTTC
>NZ_JBFULJ010000960.1:0-1376 GCF_056400385.1 Priestia sp. P5_B4 | reverse complement strand
ATCAATCATGGGCGTCTTCGGGCCCTCATCCGGCCTGCTTATTGAGTCGATGATTGCATTTAGTTCAGGTGCAATGTTATTTAACGTTATCAGTAAAGAACTCCCTTTTGAAAAACACGCGCACTTGCCAACCTTTTTAATCTCATCTCTTGTCTACGCCGCTACAATGATTGCGTTAAAAGCTTTTTTTGATTGGTAATTAAGTAGAGTAGAGCAATAGATTTTTCGCCTAATAAATGAAGTTTTCCAACAGATGTGATATATAAATGGCCAATTTACTGAAATCAAGAAAGAAGGCCTTTGAACATCTTAGTTGTATCTATGGGGACATACTGGACTGAGTCTCTGGCTCCCTAGAAATTTTTCTTTGTTAGAAGAAATAAAACAAGTTGATAACACTGACTTATGAAACTTACTTTTCTCTCTCCGAATTCCTCACTTAAACTGTACAGCCAAAAAGTTGTATGAACTCTATCACTTCGTAAATTATCTAGGTTTAAAACAATAAGTAAAGATCTAAACAGTTTAAAAATAAAAAAGCCACTAATTAGGGATGTTCCCTCTAATTAGTGGCTTTTTCTTTCCTCGTAAGGAGTCGAGAGCTATTTTATGATGCCCTCACGGCGTCTTGGCTAGTTTGCTCAAGAGATAAGCCTTTATTCATTTACAAAAAAAATTCATAACAGGTAATAAAAACATATAAATATAGTAAGAGATAAATTGACTAAAAAGGTGATTATTATTTTTCGAAAAATACCGGTTGTTTTTGTGGGAAGCTTATTGCTAAGCATCGGAATTAATGGATTTTTAGTTCCTCATTATTTGTTGGATGGAGGAACAATTGGAATTGCTCTCATCCTTCACTATTATTTTGAATTCCCGACAGGTGTAACGATGATCATTTTAGGTCTCCCACTATGTTGGTTTGCTTGGATTTATGAACGGCATTATTTTTATAATAGTTTTTATGGGCTAATTATTTCTTCTTTATTGATTGACTGGCTAGAACCTATTAAAAACCAGTTTCAATTTTCTATTTTTTCTAGTGTAATCCTTGGAGGGATATTTATTGGGACAGGAGTTGGTCTTATGCTTCGATATGAGACAAGCACTGGAGGAACAGATTTACTAGCTCAACTAATATCAAAAGCTTTTTCTTTGAACATAGGGATGGTTATTTTAATTATAGACGGTTTGATTATAACAGCAGGTCTTCCTTTACTAGGACCTAAAACGTTTCTTTTTTCATGTTCAACAATTTTTATAGGGGGATTGACGACTTGGTTAATTACTAAAAAAGAGTAATTTGAATTATAAAATTAGTATCTTCTATCTCCTGTTTTTGCCTCTTCCTGTTTTTTATAAATTAAAAAGAC
>NZ_JBFULJ010000959.1:0-1378 GCF_056400385.1 Priestia sp. P5_B4 | reverse complement strand
GAAACAGGCTTACTTTCATTCTTTTCTACCCATAAAATTAGTTCGCTCAACAGATTATCTTTTGTAATGATAGTTTCATTGAAGTAGTTAAAGTACCAATACCAAGCTGTGCTAGGCTCTTTTTCCTTTACCATCTGATAGTGTAGGATCGCTGCAGTATCTTGAAGTTTAACAAACCTATCATATTCAAAAATTAAACGTCCCAATTCTGTGATTTTATGAACCTTTTTTCTATCTTCATTAAAAACCTCTTCAACAACGCCAGTGGCTACTACCCAATAGCGCAGTGATTGAACCATATTTTTACCTAAACCAATTTTCTCAAACGCTTCTTTATCATAAAAGAAGCGTTCATCTATTTCTAAATGTCTAATTGCCTTATTCAACCATCTATCCCTTAAATAAAAACTCTGATGTTGTCCGTATCCCATTMTTTCTCGCCTTTCTATATTATTACTGGAGCAATCTTACCAGTAATGAAATTTATGAAAAGATAGGCATCTAGACATCGTCTAGATGCACAACTTATTATTCCGTTTTATTAAAATATTTAAGTAGCATTCTACGAACTTTAGGAGTTAAGAAAGGACTTTTCCCTCTCTCAACATTTCCATGAACTTTAGCTAAGAAATCGCCTTTTCCTGCAAGCTTTTCTGCTCCTGAATCATCTAAAATGATATTCGATGCAGTTGCATCAGCCGCGCGTAAAGCTAAGCGAGCACCCAAATTATTTCTGATATTAGTATTTATTATGTCAGATTTTGGGTTTTGGGTACAGATAATCAAATGAATTCCTGCTGCCCTTGCTTTTTGTCCTAACCTCATGATGGCATTTTCTACTTGTTTTTTCATATCTGCATCTTGTGTCATAAAATCAGCAAATTCGTCAAACACTACTATTATTCTAGGAAGAACAATTTCTACTTCTTCAATATACTCTTCTAGGTTGGCTACACCTTCTTGAGCAAAAGTAGTATATCGGCGCTCCATTTCTTCTACCATATGTTGAAGAATTAAGACTGCTTCACTAATTTCAGTAATAACATTCATCGTATGTCTTTTATTCTCATAAATTGTAAACTCCACTTTTTTAGGATCAATAAACATAAATTGAACTTGTTCAGGCTCATACAAACACATTATTCCTAAAATAATAGAATTTAGTGTGACACTCTTTCCACTCCCAGTTGTTCCTCCAGTTAAAAGGTGAGGGGACAGGGAACTAGAGAAATCCATATAAATAACTTCATTTAGTGGATTAAGTCCCAATGGAGCAATTAAATTTGTTTTTTTAACATCCCGCTGGATCTGCTCTCTTGTAAGCTTCATAAACTGCTCAAAATAAATTGTTTCAGGTTATTCTATTACAATATCTATA
>NZ_JBFULJ010000958.1:0-1379 GCF_056400385.1 Priestia sp. P5_B4 | reverse complement strand
AAAGATGTAAGGAGGAACACATGAGCAAACAAAAAACGACTGAATTAAGAAAAAATGTAGCACCTTTTGAAAAATCCAATACGAAATCGAGTATAAAGCAATTAATAAACACATTCCTACCGTTTTTACTACTTTGGTTTCTAGCTTATAAAAGTTTGTCTGTTTCTTATTGGCTAACACTGCCATTAGCTATTGTTACAGCCGGGTTCGTCGTCCGAATCTTCATTATTTTCCATGATTGTTGTCATCAATCATTTTTCAAATGCCGAAAAGCGAATAATATCCTTGGTACAATCAGTGGGGTTATCACCATGTTTCCGTATGAACAGTGGAAACGAAGCCACTCGATTCATCATGCTACGAGCAGCAACTTAGATAAACGAGGAACTGGTGATGTGTGGGTCATGACAGTTGATGAGTATATTGCAGCTTCCTACTGGGGCCGGTTAGCTTACCGAGTTTACCGCAATCCAATTGTGATGTTTGGATTAGGTCCCATCTATCTTTTCTTCGTTTCTAACCGATTGAATCGAAAAGACGCGAAGAGAAAGGAACGTTTGAACACGTATTTGACCAATTTCTCAATTGTTGCRGTGTATGCACTTTTATGTTGGRGTATTGGTTGGCAAGCTTTTCTGCTCGTTCAAGCTCCCATMCTTTTTGTAGCAGGWTCACTKGGAATTTGGCTATTTTACGTACAGCATCAATTTGAGGATTCCTACTTTGAAARMGAARARGAGTGGGATTACGTGAARGCTGCRGTTGATGGTAGCTCCTATTACAAGCTTCCTAAAGTTTTACAATGGGTAACAGGTAATATTGGTTTCCATCATGTACATCAYTTGGCTCCAAGAGTTCCAAACTATAATTTAGAAAAGGCGCATGAGTCTACGCCACCATTACAGAAAGCAACAACAATTACACTAAGCACAAGCTTGAAGTCCCTTCGTTTTCGACTTTTAGATCAACAAAATAAAAGTTTTGTAAGCTTCAAAGAAATTAAGCATCTACTAGACAATAAAAAATCTCGTATGAATTTGAATAACAAAAGACCCAACCTCAATAAAAATTGAATATCTTCTTTTTTATTTAAATTTATAAAATGAATAATAAATAGTGAATTGAACAAACTGCTCAAGATGCTGTGAAGCATTCTCTCATAGACCCTTTTAAATAAAATTCAAGTAACAGAAAAAACTACTGTACAGGAGCAGTAGTTTTTTCTGTGTTTAAGTTGTATATGATATACGCCTTTAGTTAATATAAAAAGTGTTATCAGTAGGAAAATAAGAAAGCAAATCGAATATCCAATTAGGCTCTTTACTTGTTAGAAGTACATTTCTTTTAAAGAAGTCAATAAACTTTTATGCATGTTTAAC
>NZ_JBFULJ010000957.1:0-1384 GCF_056400385.1 Priestia sp. P5_B4 | reverse complement strand
GCGTTTGAGTATCCAAATCATTAGTCGGCTCATCTAGAAGCAAAACATTCGGCGATGTCATTAATAATTTCAACAAGTATAAACGACGGCGCTCTCCTCCGGACAACTTTTGAATGGGTGTTCCGTGCGTATGTGAAGGAAATAGAAATCTCTCAAGCATTTGCGAGGCAGAGATCATTTTCCCATCCGTCGTATGCACAACTTCTGCCGATTCTTTAATATAATCAAGCATGCGTTGATTCAAGTCCATATCATCGCTTTCTTGGGTATAGTAAGCAACTTTAACCGTTTGTCCTCTGTCAATTTCACCGCTGTCCGGCTCAATGCGTCCTGCAATCATATTCAACAGGGTGGACTTTCCGCTTCCATTTTTTCCGACAATTCCAATTCGATCTTGTTTTTTCACGATGTGCGTAAAGTCTGAAAGAATGATTTTATTTTCATACGTCTTAGACACATCTTTTAATTCAAACACTTTTTTCCCAAGGCGACTGCCTACTAAACTTAAATCCAGTGATTCTTTTTCAGAGGAATCGATTTTCCCTTCTAATTCATCAAATCGCTGAATACGCGCTTTTTGCTTAGTCGTACGTGCTTTTGCTCCTCTGCGAATCCAAGCCAACTCATTGCGGTATAAGTTGCTTAATTTTGCTTGAGTTGCTTTTTCCTGATCTTCTCGAATCGCTTTTCCTTCTAGAAAAGCAGCATAGTTTCCTTTATAGCTATATAAATTTCCACCGTCTAATTCAAAAATTCGGTTTGTAACAGCATCCAAAAAATAGCGATCATGAGTAACAAGCAGCACGGCTCCTTGATATTTGGATAAATATTCTTCGAGCCATTTAACGGTCTCATAATCTAAGTGGTTAGTCGGCTCATCTAAGATCAGTAAATCAGGTGTTTGAATTAGACTTTGCGCAATGGAGACGCGCTTTTTCTGTCCACCTGAAAGCTCACCAATTTTTGCACTCATATTTGAAATTCCAAGCTTCGTTAAAATCGACTGTGCGTTAGAATTGGCTTCCCACGCGTTCATCGCATCCATTTTCTGTTGCAAATCATACAATGTTTGCTGATTTTTTTCGTTTGCAGAGTCTTGCTCTAACGCATACAGAGCTAGCTCATAGTTTTTTAATAAGTTAAGAAGAGGCGTATCTCCGCTGAAAACTTGCTCCAAAACCGTTAAGTCTTCATCAAAATCCGGATGCTGTGGTAAATATGTCACGCTGTAGTCTTTAGCATGAAAAATATCTCCTTCGTCTCCGAGCTCTAAACCTGCGATAATTTTAAGAAGCGTTGATTTCCCTGTTCCGTTTACACCGATTAAGCCGATTCGCTCATTTTCCGTAATGGTAAATGTTAGTTGATGAAACAGCTCTTTTTC
>NZ_JBFULJ010000956.1:0-1388 GCF_056400385.1 Priestia sp. P5_B4 | reverse complement strand
CATTTTGGGCTTTTCCTTGTCATGACTACCGTAGCTATTATCCTTTACTTGTTTCAACGGCTGCTTGACTTTATATTTGAGGAAAGCCCTGCATAAAAAGCCACAGCAAACGCTATGGCTTTTTAATCAGTAAAAAAATGGAATAACCGTATCTCCGCGAATCGGTTCAATGGCCGCATGAAACCGAATTCGCAAACTTTTTGACGTTTCGATGTCAGAGGCATCCATGACGTGAAAATGAATGTGGGGTTCGGATGAATTCCCGGAATTTCCACACCTTCCGAGCAGCGTTCCTTTACGAACCACGTCTCCTTTTTTCACAGAAACCGATCCTTTCTTCAAATGCGCAAGCACACTGTATTCTTTTCCTTCATGCTCAATGATGACGTGATTTCCTAAAGGATTTTTTTTATTCGTATGTCCAATTTCATTATCTTCTTGACCATCAACTGCTGTGATAACGACTCCTTCAAGCGGCGCTACAACTTTTTTTCCATAGGCATAGTAATCTTCGTTTTTCATTCCATCATTTTTATAGCTTTGCTTTCCTTTTCGCACGACTAAATCATACGCATACCTTTGTTTTTCGACTGGATGGTGATAGTTCAACACCTCATGCTTTCCTCCCCAATAGACAAACCATTCACTTTGAATCGGCATCGTATATTTGTTTGTACTCCATCGATCTCTCTCTGAAAATGATTCTATAGGAGCAATCACAAGTGCTTGTATAATGTTATGTTCATCAAACATAACGCTGATGAATTTTGTCTGCGTAGAATTCAACCAAATAAACTGCTCAATTTGAGGAGTTAAATAGAGATTTGTTTCTAGTCTGTAGAACTGTTCTCCTTGATTAAACAATTTGCTCTGCTCCAAAAATTGCTGAAGCGAAACTTGACGTTTAAATTCTTCGCTTACACAATCATAAAGCTTCTTAAAATTCCCTTGTGCAAATAAAGTTCCAAACTCTTCTCTGATGTTCACTTTTCTCTCTGTATCCATCATTGTAATCCACCCTTTTATATGTATTTCAATTTGTTTGAATTATCTATAAGTAATACGTTTTATGTTATAAAAAGGTTTCATTTTCCAGTTATTCTATCTCAAAATCTTCTTTTATTCCGTATTTACAATTTTCTYAATCCATTTTATACTTATTTTACAAATATTTGAAAGGAGGTTCAGCATGATGAAAATAACGTTAAATAAGAAAATCAAGCTGCGCCGAATAAGTGTTTTTGGCGCTTAGATTTTAAGGAGATTTCACAATGAAAGTAGCATTAGTACGTCATTACAAAGTAAACAAAGGTCTTCCAGAAAACCACCGCTTATCCACTGACGAACTAGTGGCTTGGTTTCAGGAATATGATGAATCAGATATTACG
>NZ_JBFULJ010000955.1:0-1409 GCF_056400385.1 Priestia sp. P5_B4 | reverse complement strand
CCTTTGAACAGCAGCTTAAGAACATTTTAGAAAATGATGTGAAACGAAACCGGTTGATAAAACGGATGGACGAATATGTAGACAGCTTAGAAGTAAAAGTAGATCGCGTGCTTGCAGATCACTTTAAGCTGTATCGATATGAGACAAGTCAAAATCAATTTTAAGCAGAACATTGGTTATTTCTTTTTACATTCGATAAACTAACTGTAGAGATAACAACTGTAGAAGGTTAGATGAAGTAAAAGGAGATTATAATATGAACTCAGTTATTGAAACGATTTTAAATCATCGTTCTATTCGCAAATATGAAGACAAACCATTGTCAGAAGAGCAAATTCAAACGATTGTAGAAAGCGCACAGGCAGCTTCCACATCAAGCTATATTCAAGCGTATTCCATTATTGGAGTAAAAGATAAAGAAACGAAGCGAAAGCTTGCTCAATTAGCAGGAAATCAGCCTTACGTAGAAACAAATGGACACTTCTTTGTATTTTGCGCTGACTTTCATCGTCATGATGTCATTGCGGAAATGGAGAAAAAAGATTTATCGACAGCGCTCGAAAGCACAGAGCAGTTTATGGTAGCTATTATTGACGTTGCCCTTGMTGCGCAAAATGCAACGCTTGCTGCTGAATCAATGGGACTTGGAGCTTGTTACATCGGCGGTTTGCGCAACGAATTAGAAGAAGTAAGCAAATTGTTAAAACTGCCTCATCATGTAATTCCGTTATTTGGTCTAACGGTTGGACATCCAGCGGGTATTACGGATAAAAAGCCGCGCTTACCATTTAAACATGTGTATCATGAAGAAACATATGAGCCGAACGATGAGCAGACGAAAAAAGAATTAACATCGTATAACGAAGAAATTTCTGCTTATTACAACGAAAGAACAAATGGCAAACGCCAAGACACATGGACTGGTCAAATGGCCGACATGCTTTCCAATCCTAAGCGTATGTATATGAAAGAATTTGTTGAAAAGCAAGGATTTAACAAGAAGTAAAAAAAGCTGGGACAAAAGTATTTTAGCCGAATTGAAAAGCGAACCGCTAATCAAAATTTTTGATTAGCGGTTCGCTTTTTTTTGTTATAAAAAAACTGAATATACCCGTTAAATGATCAATAAAAAAGAAGAGGCATAGCCAGCAATGGTAGAGAAATTTAACTATTTTAGTAAAAACAACAATAAAAAGCAGTAAAAAGTAGAAACGTTTCATCATATAGCCAAATTATCAGAAATATTACGATTGAATGTTCTGTTTTGTTAAGTTTTGTAATAAAAGTAGCATGGCTCTGTAACGGCTGTGAAATGTGAGGATGATATCATTCAATCATTGAGTAAATAAGGAGGTATTCGTAATGAAAAAATTTATATTTACTCTAGGAACAACAGCAATCCTTTCAGC
>NZ_JBFULJ010000954.1:0-1409 GCF_056400385.1 Priestia sp. P5_B4 | reverse complement strand
GTACATCACCAAGTTTTTTAGTGGATAGTATTAGAGGGGTAAGTAAAGTAATTGATGTTCAGTATAATTTATTTGTAAGAGGCATTGACGATTACGATGATTATACGTACATCAATAATAAACGCTTTGATGCGATTATTTTAATGAGTCAAAGCGATCGTGATAACACTTTTATATATAACGTAGTAGAGAAAGGCATCCCGTTGATTGTGCTCAATCGCCAAGTTGATGATTCATCAATTATTAATATTTTGTCTAATGACAAAGAAGGAGCTTACAAAGCCGGCGAGTATTTGATTGAATTAGGTCACAGACATATCGCAATCATAGAAGGAATAGAAGGCTTTAAATCAACTCAACAGCGTAAGGAAGGATTTCTTAACTCGTTAATTGATCATAATGTTTCCATTCGCCAAGAGTATATGATTCAAGGAAATTACGATATGCAAAGCGGATATGAAGGAATGAAAGCACTGTTAAGGTTGAAGCAACCGCCTACTGCTGTTTTTTGTTCAAATGATGATATGGCAATCGGTGCTATGAATGCCGCATTCGAGTCTGGGCTAAACGTACCCAATGATATATCAATTATTGGATTTGATGATATTGAATTAGCCAAATACACCACTCCTTCACTAACAACCGTTAAAAGACCAATCGAGAAAATCAGCATGACCGGAGCAGAAGCAGTTTTATCATTAATGAACAAAGATGACAAAAATATGCTGCAAAATAAAGTTTTAATTAATACCGAATTAATGGTTCGCCAGTCTGTGAAGTCACGCTCATCTATGTAGCCGGTTATTTAGTATAACCGGCCCAAAAATGTTAACGTTAACATTTTTGGGGTTAAAATAATATAAAAATCTATAAAAATAACAATGTTAATGTGTGCAAAGAAGGAGATGCTAACATGAAGTTAAACCGCCAGATGCAAGCTAACACACGTATATACCCAGAAAAAGTTCTGCAGTTTGGAGAAGGCGTATTTCTAAGAGGGTTTGCTGATTGGCAAATTCATCAAATGAACAAACGCACTGCATTTAAAGGCAGTATAGTAGCTGTCAATCCGAGAATCACCGGAAATGCAGGTAAATTGAATAAGCAAGACGGTTTGTTTACGGTTTCTCTTCAAGGAATTCAAGACGGTAAAGCACTCAAAGAACATGAAGTAATTGAATCTATTAGCCGCGGTCTAAATCCATATGAAGATTATGAGGCTTATATGCAATTAGCGGAGAAAGAAGAGCTAAGATTTCTTATTTCTAATACAACAGAAGCAGGCATCGCATTTTTAGAAGAAGACCGCTTGGAACATGCACCGCAAAAGAGTTTTCCAGGTAAAGTCACAGCATTTCTATATAAGCGCTTTAAAGCTTTTCAAGGAGACCCCACAAAGGGGCTTATTA
>NZ_JBFULJ010000953.1:0-1414 GCF_056400385.1 Priestia sp. P5_B4 | reverse complement strand
GATATATGATTATTATTAATTACGTACTTATCTGTTTTATTTTCGGCACGACATTTTTAACTATTAAATTAGGGATTGAAGCAGGAATGCCTCCACTTTTCTCAGCCGGAACTCGCTTTCTTTTAGCAGGAATCTTAGTAATCTCGTACTTTGCATATAAAAAAGACGTTCGACGCTCGTTATTATTTTCAAAAAAAGTGATGATGGTAGGGTTTTGTTTGACCTTTATGACATTTTCAACGCTCTATTGGGCAGAACAACATGTGACATCGGGTCTTGCAGCTGTTTTATCTGCTACTGGCCCAATGATAATATTGCTTATTCAAGTGATGCAAAGAAAAATGGAATTAAAAAAAGAGCAGTTATTGGCTTTGCTTCTGGCTTTTACCGGTGTTATTTGCATTTCATTTCCAAATGTGACAGCCACTATGTCTTATTCGTGGACGTTAGGGTGTATCATTATCATAGTAGGAGAGGTATTTTACRGCATAGGCAGCAATTATTCGAAAGCCTTGTTAAATGAACTAAAAGAAGTGTCACCATTTTTAATTAACGGTATTCAAATGTTTTACGGGGGAATATTTCTGCTGGTGCTATCTTTATGTACAGAGCAGATCCATGTTTCAACTATTATGCCTCGAAACGCAGTATGGTCTATTGTATATTTAATTTTTGTTGGTTCAATTGCTGGACACGGCTTATATTATTGGCTCATCGCCCAAACAAATCCGGTTTTTCCATCTACTTGGTTGTATGTATCTCCTTTAATCGCGGTGTTAATCGGCTATGTAGTCTTAAATGAAGCTATTACGCCTTCTATTATTGGCGGAGGCCTTCTTATTTTAATAGGAGTGTTTATGGCCAATCGTGAAGCTTTGGGAGTACATTTAAAAAAAGGTGTGCTATTCAAAAAGCAGCTGTAAAACAAGTCGCCATTTGCTGACTTGTTTTTAGTTGATCGCAAGACAAAAAAGATTGAAGAAAGATATAAAAGATGACTAAAAGCCTCTTCCTAATGAAAGAAGAGGCTTTTTTGTTAAGAGTTTGCTGACATCGTATGAGACGGTAAAATGATATCTTGGTCGACGAGAAAGGATAAAAGTTCCCGTGTAGCATATGACATATAGCGATCTTTTTTCAAAATGATGCCGAGCTCCCACATTGGAGTAGGTGCGGCAATTGGAATACTTTTAATAAAAGGGTTATTGATCTTTGGAAACACGGACTTTGGTAAAATTGCAATACCTAATTCAGAAGCGACTAGTTCAATAATTAGGTCCCATTGAGAACTTTCGTACGCTATTTTTGGATGAAAACCCGCTTGAATGCACTCATGAATAATGCGATCATGAAGAGAGAAATCTTTGCTGAATAGGACAAAARGTTCTTCTCTAAGCTCGCTCAAAGCAACGAT
>NZ_JBFULJ010000952.1:0-1415 GCF_056400385.1 Priestia sp. P5_B4 | reverse complement strand
GTTTTTCGTATTAGTGTTCTCGACTCTTCTCAAATTTTTCAACAGCTTCAAAATCAAGCTCGGCTGATATCCAATCGCCTTTTTCCGGGAATTCTAGATTGCGCACGACTATTTTATTCGGCACCTTTTTTTCTAAAATTTTCGCCTGGCAGTTTTTGTACATAACTACTTCTCGTTCTTTGATATCTGTCCACAACAAGTGCAGGACCCCTTTCAACTTTAAGAAGTTAATATTTCGAAACACCGTTTTACATTTTATTATATTTCTTCTGATTTGTTAATTTCTTTGTCTTGTTTTTTATAAAAAAATATTAAAACACATTTCTTCTAATACAATATACCCAAAATATCTTTTAATCCTTAAACATTTATGTTATATTTTAAAAATTGTATTACAAGTTTTTATTTTTGTAGAAAAAATCAGAACGGCTGATGCGCAAAAAACTTTGCTGTTGTTGTAGCAAGTTTTTTTATTTTTGCCTTTCCGCCTATCCTCTTTTCTTTTTTTCCATATTTATAATGGACATATGGATTCGTCCTAATACGTAGAAAGGCTTGAAAATCCAAAAATATCTTAACATAAAGTCATGAAGCTGTTCCGCTAAAAATATAGTTGAATCTACAAATGCTCTACCGAAACAGCTAGCACCCTCTATCCATACAAAAGACTGCTTTTACCGCGTTTATCTTTTGTAGAGATATAAAAGGCTACCTTCCACTATTAAGAGGCCGCAATTTACTCGCTGGGAAGTAATACATACTAATAGAAGTGTTCAGAAACAAAATAAACTTTACTCTTGATATCTTGCTATAAAATAAATAATAACAACACAATTTGAGGTGCCAACAATGAACGCATTAACAAACGCTATAATTATCTTATTAGCTTATTTAATTGGGTCCATTCCTTTTGCTTTAGTGATTGGAAAGGGCTTTTACAAAACCGATGTTCGCAAGCACGGAAGCGGTAACTTAGGAGCCACTAATACCTTTCGTACTTTAGGAAAGAAAGCAGGTATTATAGTGTTGATCGGCGATATAGCAAAAGGCTCGCTAGCTGTCTGTTTACCGCTTATGATGAATAGTCACTTGCATATGCTTGTCCCTGGATTTATTGCTATTCTTGGACATAGCTATCCGATTTTTGCAAAGTTTAAAGGAGGAAAATCTGTAGCGACTGCCGCTGGTGTATTCCTTGCATTTTCACCATTAGCTTTCATTCTAGGGATTCTAGCTTTTTTAATTTCTCTCAAAATTTCTAAATACGTATCCTTGTCTTCACCTATTGGGGCATTGGTTGCCTTTTTGGTATCACTCTATATAGGTGATGTAGTATTGATGGTATTTGCAGCCGTTATTTTTGTTTTTATTACATGGAAGCATATTAAAAACTTCAAACGCATTAAATTAGGTAC
>NZ_JBFULJ010000951.1:0-1415 GCF_056400385.1 Priestia sp. P5_B4 | reverse complement strand
TGCTTATATTGTTTAGAAGCCTGTTCTTCTTTTCCTTCTACTTGTATTACGTAAAATGATAAAAAATTAATTTTAAAATCCATAGCAGTCACCTTGTTTCTTTTTAGTCAGTTACTTCAGTATAAGAAAGAGTACGGTAAGCGTCAATGCCTGTTAGTTTTAGGGGAAGAAGAGCTATTTATACAATTGATCAGCTGAGAAATAGTGTGTAAAGCAAAGAATAAGAGAGGCAGGGGCCTCTCTTATTTATACTGCTCCAACCGTTCAAAAAAGGTTTTGACAAACTTATAAAAAATTTTATCAGAAGGTGCTAAATCACGATTTCGAGGAATAATCATCCCGACTGTACGCTGAAGCTGCGGCGTATGAATAGGGAGTTTAGTCGTAAAACGAGGAGTCGTTTCAGACACTGTGCTTTCAGGAAGAAGCGTGACGCCGATTCCTGCAGATACAAGACCTTTAATCGCATCTAAATCTTCTCCTTCAGATGAAATATTTGGCATGAATCCTGCTTGTTTGCAAGCGTCAAAGGCCATTTTATGTAAAATGAATCCTTTTGGAAATAGCACAAAATCTTCATTTCTTAAATCCCGCAGCCGAATGTTATCCCGTTCAGCGAGCGGATGGTGAGAAGGAACAAGGGCTAAAAGATTTTCAGTGAATAGAATATGGCCTTCTATACTCTGGTCCTCTACAGGTACAGGGCCTAAAAAAGCGATATTAATATCTCTTTTTTTAACCGATTCAATTAAAAATTTATACGAACCTTGTCTAAGATGAAAAGCAACATTTGGGTGTTCTTCTTTAAAGGCTGATATAATAGTAGGAAGAAGGTGACTGGCAAGGCTTGTGGGAAATCCGATTTTAATCGTTCCTCTTTCGGGATCCAGGTATTCATCAATTTGTTCTTTCGCATAGTCAATAGCTTTCATAGCCGTCTCCGTATGCTCAAGAAAGACTTTTCCTATTGCTGTTAACTTGACATTTCTTC
Organism: Priestia sp. P5_B4; assembly: GCF_056400385.1. Lineage (NCBI taxonomy): Bacteria > Bacillati > Bacillota > Bacilli > Caryophanales > Bacillaceae > Priestia > Priestia sp. P5_B4. The sequence goes on along the minus strand of NZ_JBFULJ010000951.1, from coordinate 424 downwards.
CTTCGCGTTTGAATAAACTAACACCTAGCTCAGACTCCAGGTTCGCGATTTGACGGCTGATCGCTGATTGAGCTACATGCAGATATTCTGCCGCCTCAGATACGTGTTCTCTTTTTGCAACTTCCATAAAATAGCGTAATTGACGCAGTTCCATAGGCATCCTCCATCTATATATATCAAAATTAGATTAGTTTTATCTAAATTATATATTGTTTATATTGATTTGAAAACTTACAATGTAAACAGGTGATCTTAAAAAGATAAAGAAAACGAACGGGGGAGAAGAAGATGACATACAATCAAATGCCAAAAGCTCAAGGTCTCTACCGTCCTGAATTTGAGCACGATGCATGTGGAATCGGACTATACGCTCAATTGAAAGGCGTAGCGTCACATGATATCGTTAAAAAAGGACTAAATATGC
>NZ_JBFULJ010000950.1:0-1419 GCF_056400385.1 Priestia sp. P5_B4 | reverse complement strand
ACGTTCTATAATTACTTTGTAAATATATGGAGGTTAAAACAATGAGACCCGAACTTTCAAAAAATTTATCTATTAATGACTTCACGGATTTTTACTGGCTCAAAACCGAGCTGCAGCAATTTTGCCGTAAAAACAACATGAGCCCGTCTGGATCTAAAATGGAACTTTCAAAAAGAATTGAAGTGTTTTTAAAAACCGGTGACACTCAACACTCAGGAGCACCTTCTAAAAGACGCTCGTCCTCTAAAACACAAGCGCCGCTAACATTAAATACCGTCATTGGGGAAAATCACCGCTGCAGTCAAGAAGTACGGGCTTTTTTTTAAAGAAGCTATTCATCCTACATTTCATTTTTCAACCTATATTCAAAACTACTTTAAAGAAAATGTAGGGAAAACCTATCGAGATGTGGTAAAAGCGTGGCATGAAGAAGAAAAACGAAAAAAGCAGCCTTCTTATCAAAAAGAAATTGCGCCTCAGTTTGAGTACAACCGCTTTATTCGCGATTTTTTTAACAATCCGAAAAACAAAGGAAAAAGCCGCGATGATGCAATTGCGGCGTGGAAGCATTTGAAACTTCAGCCTGGAAGCAATCAATACCACTCTTAAATCAAACTCTACATAAATAAAGAGCATTAAAACACCACCTCAAGAAAAGGTGGTGTTTGTGCACGCCTGTAGATTTCTTCACATACACATGTGCTGTTTGTTACGGCGTAAAATCTTTAGCTATAAACAGACTCTTTTTTAATTAAACCAAGCGTCTGTGAAGTGGACGCATGAATTTCGTTAAAGAAGTCTGGATGATCAACTAATGACATGCCGTAGGAAGGAATCATTTCTTTTATTTTTGGCTCCCACTTGTTCATGTTTTCTGGGAAGCATTTTTCCAATACTTCAAGCATGACGTGAACCGCCGTTGATGCACCCGGCGAAGCGCCAAGAAGTGCAGCAACAGAACCATCAGCGGCACTTACAACTTCTGTCCCAAACTGAAGCGTTCCTTTTCCTCCGGCTTCCGTGTCTTTGATTACCTGCACACGTTGACCCGCTACGACGATATCCCAGTCTTCGCTTTTCGCGTTCGGGATAAACTCACGCAGTTCTTCTACACGTTTTTCATTTGATAACAGAACTTGCTGAATTAAATATTTTGTTAACGCCATTTCTTTGACACCTGCTGCTAGCATAGTTAAAATATTATTCGGCTTTACAGAACTGATTAAGTCCAAGTTTGAGCCTGTTTTTAAGAACTTTGGTGAAAAGCCGGCAAATGGGCCAAACAACAGCGTCTTTTTGTTGTCAATATAGCGTGTATCAAGGTGCGGAACCGACATTGGCGGAGCTCCGACTTTGGCTTTTCCGTATACTTTTCCGTGATGCTGCGCAATGACTTCAGGATTATTGCAGACCATAAAT
>NZ_JBFULJ010000949.1:0-1421 GCF_056400385.1 Priestia sp. P5_B4 | reverse complement strand
CATCAAATTAGCTTCTTATAAAAAGGGTTATAACAGTAACAAACGACCTATTCATCCGATTAGAATCATAAGGTCGCCTACATTATCTTCATTTTCATTTTTATCCTTCCTATCTGCTTTATTTATAAGTTTATTCTTTTATATTTTCATCTTCTAACTGTCTTAGGTTCTCATCATGACATTGTTTAAATAAATAAGTAAGGTACGAATGTAGTTCAAATCGGTCCTCCTCAATAAAATCAGACCATATTTGTTTGTTTTCTCTCATCATTCCTCTCCCTTTTTTATTTCACTTTTATATCTTTTTATCATAAAAAACAGAGAAAATTCTTCACTAAGTTTAAATCAAATAAAGGAAATCAATAAATGTCTTCAATACCGGATAAATGAATAAAAAAAATATTTTGTTTTTCATCTTTTAAAGACAGGGTCTGTTCATGGAGATTAAGATTATAAACACGGCCTTTACACGTTTGTAATGACCCATTTTCATAATAATTAATCGTAATTAACCCATTTTTGATTAGTTTTTTCAAAAACATAGATTAACCCTCCTCTTAACAAATGAATTGTGATTAGCAAAAACTTAAAAAGATAGGTCTTGGATTGCCGGATTAACTATATGATACTCTGTTTCTAATTCACGTAATGTTAATTCATAGAGCTGTTTGTTTCCTTTTTTATAGATTCCTAAATGGATTAAAGAATCTATAATCGAGTTTTTTTTACGTTGTATGTCAGAATAGGTCTGTTCGTTCATTATCCCACCGCCTAAATTCAGAATGGTCTTTCCTATGRTTGTCCAACTACTCTAATTCATTATAAAGCTTGCCAGTTACAAGGAAATGAAAATGAAGTTAAATTGATGTAATAAATAAGTAAATTCGATTACATAAGTGAACGTACATTTCCTACCTATTTACTTTATAATCAACTTTTATGGCATCGCTCAATAATATACTATCCCTATGAATTTCACTTTCAATCAATTTCTTTAAATAACAAAAGATTGTGTTCATTATGCATCGTAATAAACTCCTTATAAAAACTAACATTAAATATATTATGTTAGTTTTTTCCCCCATATGAAATACTTTCTACAGAACTTCCCTTTAACTTACAAAAAATTCTAAAGTGTTACTATGTAATTTTACTTGTTTCAAATAAAATTAAAGATAAATCTCCACAAAATCTTTCATTGATTTTAAGTAGAGACCGGTTTGTGTGATATAAAATATCGGAAATATCATGCTAAGGAACCCTTTTATTAAGGGTTTTTTGCAGCCTATCAATTGTAACTTCATGAATAGTCATAAAATAACGAATTTGTGGGGCATTATATTGAAAAGTAATATGATATATTATATACATACCTGTAACACGACATATTATAACTAATTTAGATAATCACAAATAAAAGC
>NZ_JBFULJ010000948.1:0-1422 GCF_056400385.1 Priestia sp. P5_B4 | reverse complement strand
GGGGAAGAAAGTGCGTAGAAATAAAAAATAAATGGCAAGCCATTAGCCCAAGTGAAAAGCCTCATAAACGTAAAGGCAAAAAGCCTGTTCAAATGACCGAGCGCGATATAACTTATATTGTTCAAGCGTTTGGCGAAGCTACCACCAGAGCTATGGAAGCCGGGTTTGATGGAGTAGAAATTGACGGAGGAAATGAATGCTTACTGCAGCAGTTTATGTCAAGGCAAGCAAATGAACGAAGCGATTCTTATGGAGGAAGCGCAGAAAACCGCTTCACTTTTGCACTTGAAGTTATTCGTGAAGTGACGCGTCGAGCAGCTCATGCGGGCAAACCATTTATTGTGGGATATACATTAGCACCCAAAGAAAAAGGCTATTTAGGAAATAAAGTGGAAGATACATTTGAGTGGATTGATCGTCTTGTTCATACAGAAATTGACTATTTACATATCAGTGCTTTGCATGAACCTACCTTAAGTAGTGAAGAAAATCGTTCACTGGTTTCTTCGATTATTAAGCACGTTAATCACCGGGTCCCTCTTGTGGGTACAGGAGGACTTACGGCAACAGAAGTAGCAGAAGCTTTTGAGAAAGGGCTGGCTTTAATTACGATTGAACAAGCATTAGTTGTACAGCCAGATTGGGTAGAAAAAGTGATAAATAGCGATGAGCCCGCTTCTATGGATGTGACGTCATTAGATAAAGATGTGAGTTTGCCACCTGAAGTGCTGGCTCACTGGCAAGATATGCATAAAAACGACCGCCCTTATTAAGTGAGCGGTCGTTTTTATGTTGTTGACTTAACAATAAGAATTTTATTTTACTGATACTATAACCAAGCAGCATACATAGACTAAAAGAAAAACTAAAAACACAGTTGACTTCTAGGAATAGTTAGGATTACAATATAAACAACTTATTCATAAAACGGACAGCTGATCGGACATACCGAAGGCTTCTAGCAAACAACTGTTGGAGGCCTTTTTGTGCTTTCTAACAGAAGATGAAAGTGGAGGGACAACATGAAAAAGTTAATTACGTTTGCACTTATTGGCTTTTTAGCTCAGTTAATTGATGGATCACTTGGAATGGCATACGGGGTGACATCAACTACGCTGCTTTTAACGTTTGGAATTGCACCAGCTGTGGCTTCCGCATCTGTTCACTTAGCAGAAGTTGTAACAACAGCAGCTTCTGGTGTTTCGCATATTAAATTTGGAAATGTAGATAAATCGATGGTGTTAAAACTAATTATCCCGGGTTCCATCGGAGCTTTTGTAGGAGCCTGCTTTCTAAGTAATTTACCTGGAGATGCGGTAAGGCCTTACGTTTCAACATTCTTATTACTTCTAGGAGTTTATGTGTTATTTCGTTTTTTATTTACGTTTAAAACAAACGAAGAAAAGAGCACCAAACCTTTAT
>NZ_JBFULJ010000947.1:0-1422 GCF_056400385.1 Priestia sp. P5_B4 | reverse complement strand
ATTTTAAAGAGGTTGAAAATACGGAGGAATTAAAGAATCTTTCACTGCCTTATCCTGTCGTAGTAAAACCTTCTAACGGATTTTCCAGTCAAGGCGTATCACGAGCGAATAACAAAAAGGAACTGATTGACAGCATAGAAAAAGTGAGACGCGTAAATGAAGAAGACTTAAGCAAATTCACAAAAAATAAAACKAGCATGGTAATTGAACAATTTATAGACGGACCAGAGTTTGCTATTGAAACGTTTTCTGTAGAAGGAGAAGTTTATGTACTTTCTATAGGTTATAAAGGAAATTCCAAAGGACCTTTCTTTGAAGAAGGTGTTTACATAGCTCCAGCTCAGCTAGAAGAAAACGTTTGGCAATCTATTGCACAAGAAGCAGCTAGAGCAGCAAATGCTTTAGGAATTGAGAATGGCCCGGCTCATATTGAATTACGCCTGGACCCAGCAGGAAAACCTTATGTAATTGAAATAGGAGCGCGCATTGGAGGATCTGGGATTTCTCATTATATCGTAAAGGAAAGTACAGGTATTAACTATATGGAGCTAGTTTTTTACTATGTATTAGGGTTAAAACCTCCTGGGTTAAAACCTCCTGTATTAAAAAATGAAAGAAAACGAAAGAAAGTGGTGGGCAACTACATTATCCCTGTGCAAGGCCATGGGATTTTTAAAGAAATTCGAGGCTTAGAAGACGTGCGCAGAGATACTGAAGTAAAAAGAGTTATTCAATTTATAACTAAAGGGACAGACATTTTACCATATCCGCACTTTTCAGGGTACCCTGGATTTATTTTAACCACTCATGACTCTTATTCCGACTGTGAGCAGTATTACAGCTATTTAGATAACAAAGTAAAAATCGTTTATAAAAATAAAGTAAACGCATAGGGGGTATCAAAGGCTATGATAGTTGCAGAGTCGTCTAGTAAGAAAAATAAGCAGCTTCAAAAAATTAGCATTATCCATACCTTAGGGCCTGAAGGAACAAATTGTGAAAAAGCAGGCTATCTGTGGTTCGAACGCCAAAGCATACAAGGTCAGGTCTTTTTGCATCAAACGTTGGAAGAAGCTTTAGTTCATGTGAAAGAAACAGAGAGTTCTGCTCTTCTAGGCTGCGCAGTATATCCTTACTTACATGATATTGTGTTCAAAAATTTAACTAGTTTAGAGCTAGTAGATAGCTTTATTATGCCAACGTATAACATGGTGCTTGCCTCAAAAGAAGAGGTGATAACAACCAATAACCTGTTAATTGCTTCACATCCTGCCCCTGTTGATTTAGCTCATTCCATCAGTCCCAATGTTCAGTTAGTAAATAGTAATGCTCAAGCGGCGATTGATTGCTTAGAAGGAAAGGTAGACGCATGTATTACAACGAGTAAAGCCGCTAACGAGCAGGGGTTAACAGTTTTAAAAG
>NZ_JBFULJ010000946.1:0-1423 GCF_056400385.1 Priestia sp. P5_B4 | reverse complement strand
GATGGGTGTTTTATGAAAATAGACAATCAGCGTTTCATTCCTTTTTTATATAAATTAATAGGTGCCTTGCTCGTATTCATCATAATGTTTGGTTATTCAATGATTTTTGGCGCTGCTGATATATCGATAAAAGATGTGTGGCTAGCACTTTCATCAAGCAGTGTAAACGAACAGATTTCGATCATCCGAGATATTCGTTTACCTCGTGAAATCGCCGCTGTTTTTGTTGGCGCTGCTTTATCAGTATCAGGGGCGATTATGCAAGGTATGACAAGAAATCCTCTTGCAGATCCAGGACTTTTAGGCTTAACTTCTGGCGCAAATGCAGCTTTAGCTGTAACCATTGCCTTTATCCCTTCTGTAAATTATTTAGGTATTATGATTGCTTGCTTTATCGGAGCTGCAGTTGGCGCAATTTTGGTATTTGGAATTGCTGCTATAAAAAGAGGCGGTTTTTCTCCGCTTCGAATTGTACTAGCCGGGGCTGCCGTTTCAGCGTTTCTTTATGCGATCGGAGAAGGCGTCGGTATTTATTTTAAAATTTCAAAAGATGTATCGATGTGGACTGCTGGCGGAATGGTAGGCACTTCTTGGGAACAGCTTCAAATCATTGTTCCTTTTATTGTGGGAGGTATATTCATTGCCCTTTTGCTTTCTCGGCAGCTTACTATTTTAAGCTTAAACGAAGAAGTCGCTGTGGGGGTAGGTCAGCAAACAACAAAGGTCAAAACCATTTTATTTGTTGTCATGATTCTTCTTGCAGGTGCTTCTGTTGCGCTAGTCGGAAACATGGTGTTTATCGGCTTGATGATTCCTCATATTGTACGAGGAATTGTAGGAACCGACTATCGTTATATTATCCCTATGTCCGCTGTCACTGGCGCAGCGTTTATGCTGCTCGCTGATACGTTGGGCCGAACCGTAAGTGCGCCTTATGAAACACCGATAGCAGCAGTTGTATCCATGATTGGTTTACCTTTCTTTTTAGTCATTGTTCGTAAAGGAGGAAGAGCATTCTCATGATCCACCCAGCGCTTATTAGAAAACAACGAATAATTATGATGCTGCTCACTGTTTTGATTCTTGGAACGATTGTAATAGGGATGGGGCTTGGGGATGCCTCCCTTCCTTATAATAAAGTATTTCCTACTCTGTTTGGCAAAGGGAATTTTGCAGATGAGTTTGTTCTTTTTTCAATTCGACTTCCGCGAATTATCATTACTCTTTTAGCAGGAATGGCTCTAGCTTTATCAGGCGCTATCTTACAAGGGGTTACGCGCAATGACTTAGCGGAACCTGGAATTATAGGAATTAATTCAGGAGCAGGCGTCGCAATTGCCGTATTCTTTTTATTTTTTCCAATTGAAGCTGGCTCTTTCGTGTATGCTCTTCCGTTAGTAGGGTTCATCGGTGCCTTGTTTAC
>NZ_JBFULJ010000945.1:0-1424 GCF_056400385.1 Priestia sp. P5_B4 | reverse complement strand
TGCAAGCAGAGGATGACAAAAAGGACATCACTATTTACATTAACTCACCAGGAGGGTCTATCACAGATGGCTTGGGAATTTACGATACCATGCAACAAGTCCGTCCAGATGTAAGTACATTATGCATTGGAATAGCTGCATCAATGGGGGCTTTTTTACTTGCTGGTGGTAAAAAAGGAAAACGATTTTGCCTTCCCAATAGTGAAATTATGATTCATCAGCCATTAGGCGGGGCTAAGGGGCAAGCATCTGACATTGATATCAGTGCTAAAAGAATCCTAAGTATGAGGAATCGACTAAATAAGTTACTGGCTTACCATACAGGAAGAACAATAAAAGAAATTGAAAGAGATACAGATCGTGATTATTTTCTAAATGCCGATTCTGCAAAAGAGTATGGTTTAATTGACCGAATTCTAACAAACCAAATTTAAGAGCAAAGAGGGATTCAATGAGATGTTATGCACAAAAAAACAACACTTAGATATATGGCCAGATTCTATTAGGTATCTATGTGTCTTTTTTTAAAGAATACACTTCTTGTATCAAACTCCCATTTTCCATTATTCGCTATCAATGTAAGTGGGATTCATAACCGAAATAAACAGCAGGAACGAGATTTTGAAAGGTAGTCGCTGATTGGTTATCAATTGACTTATAGAATTGGCCTAAGATATCATTGAACAAACTTAATATTCCAAGGGGGAGTAGCTGTACAACAATAGTCGTCATTACGAAACATTTTGTTTCCGGCTTTGTTAGCAATTTTAATTGTTAGCAAGACCTTTGCCTACGTTTTTAGTTAGGTGAAGTCTGCGTCTATACATCGAACGCTTTTATCTACTAGAAAGATAAAAGCGTTTTTTGTTTTTCATAGATTTAAAATGATTATGAGGAGTGAGTAAATCATGTTYAAGAAACTGTTTGATTCACTAATGAATAATAARCATAAGCRTTAYAGTAGTAGTGATTACAAAAGAGGAAGATCAAAACCTTTTAAAAGTTACAGTAGCAGCGATGATCATAGCAAAAGTCATCGTGATCATGGGAGTTATGGACATCATCACTATAAAAGAAAAAGAAAGAGTGGAAGTTTCTTCAGTAGTTAAATAAGAAAAAGGCTCCCTCATTCGAATGGCCTCTCGGAGTGAGGGAGATTTTTAAGGGGAACTATAACTGGAGTTAAATAATAACATATTTTTGCTATAAAAACGATTTTTGTCATGTAGAAGAATGCTTTCTTGTTTTTAAGATTATTTTAATATTGAATGAATATATAATTTAAAATACGTAAAGGATAAGCCCTTTAAGTGGTCAATTTATTTTTTCGTAATCGATTTAGCCTTCGTTGAACCCCATGCCTTGATCGTCCTATAAGTTGACCAATTTCTTGTTGAGTACGACCTTCCTCGTAGAACATATAC
>NZ_JBFULJ010000944.1:0-1424 GCF_056400385.1 Priestia sp. P5_B4 | reverse complement strand
GTGATGTACCGTTTGCCATGCTCGTAAAAAACAGTCCAATTGTATGAGATTTTTGAAGAACTAAATTTTTCGCATGGTAGTCAGGAATATAGTTAAGCGTATTTGCAATATCTAAAATTTTCTTTTTTGTTTTTTCTTTAATAAGCGGACTATTGTTTAATGCACGTGAAACCGTTGTATGTGATACGTTTGCTAGTTTTGCAATATCCTTAATTGTAACACCCATTTCATTTACCTTCCTTTAATGAATCAGTATCGATTTTTATTATAAGCATATCACAACTTAGTAGGAATAATAAGCAAATGGTGAATGTTATGACAGTTTTGACTAAGACCTAGCATGAATATCTTGGACAATCTCCGCGTGTTTCTTATCCGTTAGCTTATACATAAAACCAATAATCACTGCAGCAATGGATAAAGCAATAGCAGGATATAGTAACAGTAAACTTTTAATCCCCACTAATGTACCTGCCTTTTGTGCCACGTTTGGGATATACCCAACTAACCCTAAACCAATACCTGATAAGAAGCCGGATAGCGACTGAGCGAGCTTTCGAGAAAAGTTGAACAGTGAATACGTTGTGCCTTCTTTTCTTTCGCCTGTTTTCCATTCACCATAATCAATGATATCTGATACAAATGCCCATGTAATCCCGTTAGGAATGCTGATACCTATAAAAGCAATACTTGCTAAAATTGTAAAAATTACGACGTTAGAAGGCATAAAGAAATTTACTGTGTCCGCTGCAATACTGATTCCTAAGCCAATCATTGCCGCCTGCTTTTTTCCAAATCGGCTAACAAGCTTTGGCAGCATAATGACTCCTAGAAAGGATGAACCAATAATAATAAAGTTCATGTAAGCCATCAATTTAACATTTCCTAAATTATATTGTGCAAAGTAAATAAGCATAGCTGATTTAATATTGTAAGCTGAAATGGTAAATACCGTCATAAATACTAAAATTAAAAGAGGTTTGTTACTTACAAACGTTTTAAAAATAGACTTGACTGATAATTTTTCTTTTGGACTCTCTTTTACGACAATGCGTTCTTTGCAGTTGCGATAACATACATAAAAAGCGATTATTCCAATGACCGACATAATCCCCATGACAACGGGATAACCGATTTTTTCATTTGGAAATAACAGAATGAGCGGTACAACAGCAATGCTGGTTACAAACAGTGYACCTAATGATCCTGTTTGACGAAAAGCAGCAAGAGACGTGCGATCAGAAGTATTTTGAGTCATGGATGCGCCTAGCGATCCGTATGGAATATTGACAAATGAATAGCCAATTCCCCAGATCATATAAGAAGCGTACGCATAAATTAATTTACCCGCCGGTGAAAGGTTTGGAGAAATAAAAGTGAGTACGGTTAAAATGGCCAACACCATACTTCCGAATAGTAAATAC
>NZ_JBFULJ010000943.1:0-1424 GCF_056400385.1 Priestia sp. P5_B4 | reverse complement strand
CTTCAATATTATTTAAGAGTCGATGAATACCAGCTACTCCTACATCATAAATACGGCGAACTTTACACCCGAGTATTTCTGCAGTTACTGCAGCTTCTTCTGCCACAGGCAAGTCAGAGGTTCCTGCACAAACAATGGCAATATATCCTTCAAAAAAAGAATCCTGATCCGAGTCCTTCCAAAAGAGAATTTTTGCTACCTCGTTATATGCAAAACTCGGGCATGCTTCAAGCACTTGATTTGCTTTTTCTTTTGATATTCGCGTCACAAGCACCGACTTATCTTTCAGTTGCAGCGCTTTAATAATAGAAATGATTTGTTCGGCTGTTTTCCCTTCACCAAATACTACTTCTGAAAAACCTTGACGTTTTTTCCGATGATAATCTACCTTAGCAAAACCTAGATCCTCATATGTAGCTAACTCTTTTTCAGCATCTGCCACAGTTAGTTTCCCTTGCTGAACTTGTTTCAAAATTTCTTTTATCATTGTTCGTCACACACCTTAGATTGTTTATTCAGTGAAGTTTAGTGTCACTACTCCACTTTGGATAAAGCTTGATTCATACTACCACTTTGATAACCAGTCAAATCTAATGTAATATATTTATAGCCTAGTCCCTTCAATTTCTTAGTGATGATATTGTTTTTTTCCATAATAAAGTTCATATCCTGAGGTTCCACTTCAATTCTAGCAATCTCTTTATGGGTTCGAACTCTCACTTGAGCAACCCCTAGTTCTTTTAAATAGGCTTCTGCTTTTTCTACTTTGGTTAATTTTTCTTTCGTAATATACTCACCGTAAGCAATTCTAGAAGATAAGCAAGCAAATGAAGGCTTATTCCAAGTTGGTAACTGTAATTGCTGAGATAACTCTCTAATTTCTTTTTTAAACAAATTAGCCTCTAGTAAAGGTCCTCGTATTCCCTTTTCCTTTGCAGCCTTCATGCCAGGTCGGTGTTCATTCATATCATCCGCTATAGCACCATATACAATCGTTTTAAAATGGTATTCCTCAATAATTGGCTTCAGATGATCAAATAAGCTACTTTTACAAAAATAACATCTATTTTTATTGTTTTCCGAATAGCCTGGAATAGCTAATTCTGATGTCTCAATGATCTGATGCCTTACCCCAATTTGCTTTGCTAGCACCTTGGCTTCTTCTAGTTCACTTGATGGATAGGTCTCAGAATCTGCAGTTACTGCAATCACATTTTCATTTCCTAATGTCTCAACAGCCACTTTTAATAAGAAAGTGCTATCGACTCCTCCTGAAAAAGCTACAACAACTGATTCCATATCTCGAAGAATAGAAGTTAAAACCTCGTATTTTTTGTCCAACATGTTCTTATCCTCCCGTCTTTGACAATCTTCTTACTTTTAAATTGTCATGCTTCCAAATCCACCATCAACCCGTATTAGCG
>NZ_JBFULJ010000942.1:0-1426 GCF_056400385.1 Priestia sp. P5_B4 | reverse complement strand
TTTAAAAGGAGTACTGAATTCTATAAAGATTTATTAGGAATTCCAATAAGTTGGTATGAGGAAGAAATGGAGTATGCACTTTTCAATAATGGGGAAACGAAAATTGAGCTTTTATCTCAGAAGGCCATGACAGAAGTAATTGGAAAGGAAAACAAGTCTTTAGATGGAGAATCCCCATCAAACTTTTTGCTTCAATTTGAAGTAGAAGACGTTGATAAGACCTATGATTATTTGAGAGAAAATGGGATTGGATTTGTTACTGAACCACACGACCGTAAAGAATGGAGATCGCGTATTGCACATTTTCGGGATCCAGATAAGAATCTTATTGAAATATATAAAATGCTGTAATTAATCAGGAAATTTTCATACTCATTGTAGCTCTGTTTCGATTTATTCGAACGGAGTTATTTGTGCTATTACCGATAATACGTTTTATGGTGCGACAAGAAGTCGCTTTTATATAGYGTGGCTCACGCCACTGGTTTAGACGCAAAAACTATCCCCGTCCAAAACTGCGGGCCTGSTAACGGGCTCGTGGGTTGCATGMGGAAATGCGGAAACAGAGAGTCAGTGCACGACTCGGAACACTGCTAGGGGAAGATGAGTATGGTGAACATTAGTGAAGGTTTGTAAGCTTCGTAAGTGTTAGCTYAGGATAGTGCACAGMWTTGCCTGGGTRTTGGCAAGAGGAAAAGCAGATTCATAAAGCTGCTGTGACGCGTCCCGTATCTTGCCCGGAGTAAAGAACCCACCTAACCTCGTCGTATCTATAAGATGCGRAACTTGGTAAGCCCTTTGTCATCTGTGYAAAYAGTAGGRTGACTGYAAAGTCAAACGATGTGRCAGAGGGTAAAGGATACGAGAGAAAGCRAATGCCRTTATCTCGAAAGAGAACAGGAAAGCAGGAAACTGTATAACTGRATGGATACTATCGTCCTTACGGACAAACCCATGATAGGCCCGAAAGGGAGCTGACTTCTCGTTGGTCTCTCGKAGGAACATAAGGTTGTGGCTATCTTCTGACGAAAGAAACGTACTGTTATGYATACCTCCATTTGGAGCGTCGGCGTACGTTTTACTTACCRATAYGGTATGTGATGAAGATACGACAGCAAATGGACCTRCAATGGGAGGCTTGAGCCGTATGAGTTGAAAGGCTCACGTACGGTTCTTAGGGGAGTYAGGGGCAGSGATGCCCCTCGCTTACCCGACTTAATTAACTTTGTATACGATATACAGTTAAAAACAGAAAAATCACTGTGCCTAATCAGTTCTTTTCTATCTCAAGTACAATGCTCAAAGTATTAGATACTATTCAAATCTTTCCTTATGTAATACAAACAGACAAATCATTTAATGATTTGCCTGTTTGTAGAATGACAGTCCCAGTTACTACTTTTCCCTCTAAATTAAGAGATAACCG
>NZ_JBFULJ010000941.1:0-1428 GCF_056400385.1 Priestia sp. P5_B4 | reverse complement strand
GCGCAGAGTTGATTGAAGAGGTTGAAAATATATCTGAAGCATTAGATAGGGCGCTAAGTTATTTACTTTTAGAGCTGAAATAAAAGTTAATATTTTTATAAGTTTAAGCTGCTCTAATTGGGTGGCTTTTTATTATGTCTAAATTACATAAATTGAAATATGTGCTAAATAATAAAAGGAAGAGGAAGGGTGATTAAAACACATCGTGCCTCGCAAGAGTCCTAAGATATGTAACACGGAGGAATGTAGAAAATTAACTTATGATACATATTGTGATAAGTGTAGGAAAGATACTCATCGAGAGTATAAAGAACAGCGAATAGATAAGAAAGAACAAGCCTTTTATTCTAGTATTTCATGGATTAAATTACGCAATAGGAAGAAGAGGTTAAACCCTTTATGCGAGGTCTGTCTTGAAGAAGGCAGGCTTACTCCTGTTGAAATAGTCCATCACCTTATAGAAGTGAAAGAGGATTGGAGTAAACGTTTATCAATAGACAATCTACAATTAGTATGTAAAGCACATCATCATAAAATTCACTTTGGAGTAGATGGTACTAAGTACACGAAGATTAAGAAGGTAAGAGAACAWATGAGAGAAAGCAMTGTTACTATTGTTAATGGGGCGGTAGGTAGTGGTAAAACTACTTATGTAAAAGAACATATGGAACATGGCGATCTAATATTAGATGTAGATTATTTACGGATGGCAGTAACAGTGTTGGATATGTATGATAAGCCACAACACTTAACGGATATAGTATTAGCTATGCGTAATGAAGCATGTAGAGTATTGCAGAGTAAGAGGGATAAAGATATACGAGCATGGATTATTACTACTGCTAAAGATGTAGAGGAACTAAAGCGTATGTTTAATGCTACATTATTGAAAGTATGATGATGGATTATATCAATCATAGAGTAAAAGAGGAAAAAGGGTGTAAGAGTAATGAAAAAGAAAAAGGAGTATAAGATTACAATGGAAGTCGTTCCATCAAAAAGAAAACTCACTTTAGAAGAACAAGAAGAGATTAGAAAGAAGTGTGTAAGTCTATATGTAGATGACATAATAGATAAACTGATACTTGAGGGAAAGATTGACTTAAGCAAATTTATTGGTGAAAACAATGAAGAGGAAGAGTAATCTCAACAATTGTAAATAATGTGCAAGACTTCAAAACCTTGCACATTATTATTTTACTCCACATCATAAGAACTGGAAGCATCATCTGCTAAACTTTTAACTTCTTGACCTAGTGGTCTTCCGCCACACCGCTCTTCAAAAGTAAGCTGTCGGTTAGATAAAATACGAGATAAACCTTCAGATGTCTCACTTTGAGGATCATTGCAAATGTCTTCCCATAGTCGACTAGCAGTTTGATAATATTGTAGTACTTGAGAGTTATTTTCTAAAAGTGCATCTACGGT
>NZ_JBFULJ010000940.1:0-1428 GCF_056400385.1 Priestia sp. P5_B4 | reverse complement strand
TTTGTATGTAAGCTACATATGTGGAAAGTCAATTGAATTTATGTACTCCTAGTAGATCTTAAATTAATCTTTTTACAATAGGATTTCACGCTTGAAAGGGTCATTTTTCCTGTATTTGCTATMTTCGGTTYTRTRTGTTACGMTTARGTTAATTATTTTTGTTCGGTGTARGATTRAGAGAAGAGAAATCTCTTCCATAGAAWTTTTYATCTTAAGATAGTATGGTTGGACAAGGGTAGTAATAYAAGYGTGGAGTATTCYACACYAGGAGGCAMTATTATGGAACAAGGTACAGTRAAATGGTTTAATGCAGACAAAGGCTTCGGYTTTATCGAAATYGAAGGCGGAGACGATGTATTCGTACATTTCAGCTCTATTCAARGTGAAGGCTTTAAATCKTTAGACGAAGGTCAAAAAGTRACGTTTGATATCGAACAAGGCCAACGTGGAGCACAAGCTGCTAACGTTCATAAAGTAGCATAATCAAAATGAGTAAAAAAGACTCCACCTTGGAGTCTTTTTTTACTTTTGATTCCATTAGCTAGCAAAAAACATATTATATCTACTTTTAAAATCTAGATATAATGGAAAAATAAGGGTTTTATGTCTGATTTCTAGATAAAATGAACGGTACAAGGTATGGACTAGCTATACCATATATCAGAAATATAAAGCAAATATGGCATATGTCTTTGGTAAGAAGTTTGATTTCAGTTAAAGAAGTGCCAGAAGTTTTTTAGGGATTTATCCAAAAGGCAGCCATAAATTATTTTTGATGGGGATTAGGTGACGCATCTAAAAGCCGTTTTTCAGCTCTCATTTTATGGCCACACAAAGGACACTTTTGATAATTTTCATAAGAGAAGTTTTTTCTCATCCAGCCATTACACTCTTCTGATTCACATTCTCAAATCTCTATTCGTTCTTTAGGTAAGGGCTCTTGATTTTTCTTCCTATGGTTATAATACATACCTACATCATCCCTCCTCCTAAATAGTATACCTTTTTATAAAGAAATAGTAGGAACCATATCTTTCTAAATTAAATCACTCTATATAGGTATGATAAGAATTTATAAATACACGTAAGCGTGGATAAAATAAGGCATGAATTCAACTTGTACAAATCTGTTAGAACAAGATGTTCGTTGATAGTAACATTGATTTACACTACGCAGGAATGAATAAGCAACATCTCTGTTTGAAGAGTACTTTTCTCATTTCTGAATTTAAGCAAGAAAAGGAGCACAAAACAATTGAAAAATTTTTCTGATTTTCACTTAAGCAAGGACATTGAAAAGGCCATTCATAACTTGGGTTTTGAAGAGGCTACGCCGATTCAGGCTGAAGCTATTCCGATAGCTATGACGGGTAAAGATCTAATTGGACAAGCTCAAACCGGTACTGGAAAGACAACAGCTTTTGGCAT
>NZ_JBFULJ010000939.1:0-1429 GCF_056400385.1 Priestia sp. P5_B4 | reverse complement strand
GTAGTAATATATTTTTATCAATTTCATCCATAAAACTTACCCCGCTTTAAATTATAAATTAAAATAATAGGTTTTCCGTCAATATTAAAGTTATTACTTAGTAATACAATAAGAAACATATGTAAAAATAGAAATTTATAGAATACAATTTGATTATATCAAAAGGAGGGATTTAATGGCTTTAGAAATGAGAAATACATGCGAAAAGTGCAATAAGAAACTCCATAATAGCTCTGTTGCTTATATCTGTACACATGAATGTACATTTTGTGATAAATGTAGTGAAAGCGAGATGTATATTTGTCCTAACTGTGGAGGAGAACTAGTTAAAAGACCAAGGGGTAAAGAACATTCGTTAAGTTGCTCACTGAGCTTATCGTAAATTTAGACACAACATTCTATAAATAGTGCAGTCAAAACAGCTATGGTCAATGGGGCGGGCATTCAACAGCGAATCGCAACAGGTTTAAGTACGGAACAAATTATAAAGCATCATTGTGGTGAAAGTCTACATGGTCATTGCAATGTTGGACACTTTTCAATTGTCAGAAATGCAGAAGAAGACTTGTTTCGTCCGACACATTATTCTTATAGGTAACTAATTGCACAAAGACAAATATTTTTGGAGTACTGAAAATCGAATTCAGTAATCAATTGATTTATAGATAAAACAAAAGGTAATAGCACATAACTAAAATAAAGCCCTAAAAGTGTCTAATCGACGATTGTTAGGGCTTTGTTTCTGCCAATCATTGGGGCTCAATCGGTTTTTATTAAGCAGGAAAGCCTCCTGTTGGCGGTGGCCATGCGCCGTTTAACCTTCTCATAATGACAATTTCACCTAGATGATAGCTGTTGTGAGAAGCAATATTACGCAGTAATCCCCCTGGGGTTTCACTTGGCCAAGCATCCAGAGGTTCTTCAATTGCTAATGTATCAGCTAAGTGACATGCTTCGTCAATTCCATTACAAAAATGCTGGATTGTCTTTTTCCATTCTTCCTCATCAACCGGAGCAGGGTGTTCAGGCCAGCTTTCACTTACACTTTTCGGTCTTTCAGGGTTTTCTCCTTTAGCAAGGGCAAGTAAAAAGTCTTGCCAATAGCTCATATGCTTCACTAATTGATAAATAGAATAAGGTAATTCCTCTTGTTTATGTGAAGCAAGCTCCATATTAATATCAGTTATTGCGTTAATCGTCGGAAGATGGCCTCTTTCACCTCGCAGTGATTTGATAAGCGCATCACGAAATGCTGTATTCGTTTGTGTCATGTTTTTTTCAGCCTTTCTTTTTCAAAGTATTAAGCTTGTAACAGTCTAACACAAATCAGTTTAATATATGTACTTCTGTGATTAACGACTTACTATAACAAAGCCACTAAAACAATTAGTATCAATCACAATTTTTTGTTTGTAAGTCACCTTTATAT
>NZ_JBFULJ010000938.1:0-1433 GCF_056400385.1 Priestia sp. P5_B4 | reverse complement strand
GATCTACACGTTCCTGATCGTCGGCAGCGTCAGTTGTGTATTAGAGTCAGGTTTCAATAGAGTGCCACCCTCATATGTATACATTACTGACTGTAGCCTTGGTGGGAGGAATCGCCTACGCAAGTCACGCAGCATCCGCTTCTGCGCTTAGCGGCATGCTTTCTCATTCTCTTCATATTTTAGCAGTTGGACTGTGGGGAGGGGTGGTTCTGATTGTTGCCGCTTTTTCAAAAGAAACCTCCAATTGGAAAAGTTTCTTGAGCTGGTTTACTCCTTTTGCAATCGCTTGTTTTGTGCTTCTTTCATTAAGTGGGTTCATTTCGATGGTCATTATCATGGGTCTGTCCAACTATGTAAATTCATGGGCTACAGATTACGGGCAGTCTCTTTTGCTAAAGCATATTACGATTATTCCGCTGCTTGCATTTGCCGGCATCAATGGCTTTCTTATGAGAAAAACGATAAAACATCCAGAATATAAGCCCGTGATGTGGATTCGAGCAGAAAGCATTATTTTGCTTATCATTTTTTTATTTACAGCTATCATGGTAACGCAATCGCCGCCAACTAATATAAGTCATATGGCAATGGATTCATCGATTCTTCCGTTTATCTATGGGAAACAAGTGACGCTTCCTCTAACGTTTCACGTAACAATTGTAGGAATCCTATTCTTATTTGTCGCACTGCTGTTTTTTGTGTATTTACTTATTTGTTTTTACAAAAAGACAGTATGGCTTAGCGTATTAAGTGCGGGTTTGTTTGTTTTTGCTTTTTATATTGCGATGATGACAAGTATTCAAGTCTAAAAACAGTGAGAAATATCTCACTGTTTTTTTATTAGCCATTAAAAGCTGTATTATCTCTCGGGCCTTTTCCCGAAGAAGGAGGCATCGGCATTTGGGAATTAGAACCAGAGCCGGACGTAGAGCCGCTTGGAGGCGATATATTTCCTACGTTTCCAAAAATAACGATCCCGCCAGAAATTGTTCCAATAGAAATAGATTTAATATAAACAGACATCCTTATTCAACCTCTCATCTAGTAAAAGAATTCAGTGTACCATAGTATATGACCAGCTTGTCATTTTCGTATAGACGAGTTTGAAAAATAGGTAAAAGCTTAGAAGTTCAGGTTGAGAAAGGAAATGGTGTAAAATAAGATAGAACTTTGAAGATAAAGTGTGTGGTGTCTGCCTAAAGTGTGTATACCACCTATTAAAAGAATTAGAAAGGAACTAAGATGAATACGCAAAAAGGAATCCATTTTTCATTTAAAAAATTATGATTGCTAACGAACCCTCCGACAGGAAAGCTACTCATTTCGTTCATACTGGCCTTAATTAATACCGGAGCGTCGCTTTCTATCCCTCTTGTCATTAAAGAAGTGATGGAGAAAATTGCAGTAGGCGTCTCCCTGCAGCTTATAACAGG
>NZ_JBFULJ010000937.1:0-1433 GCF_056400385.1 Priestia sp. P5_B4 | reverse complement strand
GGTAAAGCCAAAGAACAATGCTCCCCATACAAACGAAAAAAGCAAATAGCTCAGTAAATAATACAAGCTAATTAAAATGAGGGTTATGTACTTGGATGCTAAAATCGTTGAACGTCTAGCAGGGCGAATTAAAAGAAGCTTAATGGTACCCGCTTCAAACTCTTTTGCAACCATTGACCCTCCAACAGCAAGCGCGAAAAATTGAACGAGAATCAGCATACCTGAACTAAATGACAGGAAGTTCAAAATGTTGTCTTCTGTTCCTGCACTGTTTGCTACTTTCTTCATTAAAAGAGCCATACAAAGAGTTAAAATACCGATTGTAATAAACGTGACTTTTGTACTTCTTTTATGAAACCATTTCATATGTTCATTTTGAATTAGCTTAAGCATGGTGCTCTCCTTCCGTAACGGACATAAACGAATCTTCAAGCGTCTCATACACAGGAGTGATTCGGTAGACTAAAATATCGCTGTCCACTAATTTTTTATTCACAGCTGGAATTTGTTCTTTTACAATCGCCACGTCGATACTATGTGATCTCATCGTTACTTCAAATTCTTGTGATAAAAGATCCGCTGCTTTTTGCGCATCAGACACTTCAAATTCTACGTACGTTCCTTGATCTTGACGATTTGGAGATAGATCTTGAATGGCTTTTAACTCACCGTCTTGAATAATGCCAACGCGGTCACATAGTGCTTCTACTTCTTTTAATAAGTGGCTCGCGATTAAGATCGAAATTCCTTCTTCCCTGCAGAGGGTTTGTAAATATGTACGAAATTCTCTCATTCCCGCTGGGTCTAGACCGTTTGTTGGTTCGTCTAGTAAAAGCAATGCAGGCTTATGTAAAATAGCTTGAGCTACTCCTAAACGCTGTCTCATCCCAAGAGAATACGTCTTCACTTTTGCATGAATGCTGTTTTCAAGCTTTACTAAAGCAATCACTTCATCCAAGCGTTCTGATGTGATCCCTTCATGCATATTCGCAAAGTGTTTTAAATTTTGATAGCCCGTCAGATAATCATAAAACTCAGGGTTTTCAATAATCGCTCCAATTGATTTCATAGCTGATGTAAACTGTTCTTTTAAAGGAAATCCATTGACGATAATTGTTCCCTCTGTTTCTTTGATGAGTCCTACGACGGTACGAATTAACGTTGTTTTTCCAGAGCCGTTCGGACCAAGCAATCCGAAAATCTCACCGCGCTCAACCGATAAGGATACATCATGCAAAATGGTTTTCTTCCCAATCACTTTACTGACATGATCTACTTGTAGCACTGTTTCTGTCATCATGTACATCCTTTCTTTAATTAGCAATACGCTTTCTATTGTTTCTCTTTTTTAACTATTTGTCTACTATAACCTTATTTTTGGAAAAGTAGCCCATTCAAATCATTCGTATTATCCGCTTACATTTGATAAAATA
>NZ_JBFULJ010000936.1:0-1434 GCF_056400385.1 Priestia sp. P5_B4 | reverse complement strand
GGAACAACCGTTACGATGCCTAATACTAAGCTTGTAACCATCATCCTCGTTTTGTTGATAGATAAAGCGTTTAAAGCGAGAACGATACAAATAGCAAATGATAAAATTAAAATCAATTTTTTTCGTTCGAAAATGTCTCCCAACGGTACTATCAAAAGATTTCCTATTGCATATCCAATTTGAGCTAAAGTAGCTATAATTCCTATGCTGGCCGCTGAAACATGAAAACTGGTGGACATGCTTACTAAAAGAGTTTGGTTCAAGTAAACGTTAGCCACTGTAAACCCGCAAACCGTAGCCATTAAAAGAACTAAGCCTCTTGATATATGAGACGCCTTTTCGCTATCTTTTACTATCATCTGTTTCACCTCCCTTACCAAGATCATAAAATAAGGATTATAATGGTAATAGGAGTCTAGTTATACTAGTAGTAAAAGTACTACCTACACAAAGGAGTAAAATCATGGTAAGCGATAAAGAAAGAAGAAAAGAATTGGGGGATTTTCTAAAGATAAGACGAGAACGATTGTCTCCAAAAGATTTTAACTTGCCTATTGGACCGAGAAGAAGAGCCAAAGGATTACGCAGAGAAGAAGAGCCAAAGGATTACGCAGAGAAGAAGTGTCTCAACTAGCAGGAGTCGGCATAACTTGGTATACGTGGCTGGAACAAGGACGAGATATACAAGTGTCTTCTGAAGTATTAGAAGCCATATCCCGTATTTTCAAATTAAATAAAGRAGAAATGGAGCATTTATTTTTATTAGGCAATCAGCCGCTTTCATCTGCAACCGTGCAGAATGAAAGAGAAAATATAGATCGTGTTGTCAAAAATCTATTAAGCCAATTAGGCCACTGCCCTGCCTATGTAACAGACGAAAAACTTAATATTGTAGACTGGAATAAAGCTGCTGTGATGGTATTTGGGGACTTTAACGAGATGGACGAGCGAAACCGCAATGCAGTGTGGCGCTGCTTCACTTCCCAAGAATATCAAAACCTTTTTCAAAATTGGGAAGATCATGCCCAACGACTAATTGCCCAATTCCGCCTAGCCTATACGCGTTTCGTCGGGGATGAGTGGTTTAAAACCATGATTAGTGAACTTAGCGAGAAAAGCCCTCAGTTTTACAAGTGGTGGTCTAATCATGAAGTTTTAGGCACACCTTGTGGGAAAAAGACCATTATCCACCCTGTGGCAGGAAAAATGATTATGGATCATATTACGCTCCAAGTGTATGATGCACCCCAATTAAAAGTGACTGTTTATCAGCCTCGTGAGGAAAATGAGACAAAAGAGAAGATGAAGCAGTTATTGAGGGAATGGTAGTAGTGTATATATTAATGGTCTTAATTATTAAAAGCCTATGTACTCCTGACAAGTACATAGGCTTTTTCTTGAGTTTACATAAGTTTGATTATAGGTATCTACAAA
>NZ_JBFULJ010000935.1:0-1437 GCF_056400385.1 Priestia sp. P5_B4 | reverse complement strand
GAGGGGTAACAGGGATTAGCATCGTCGCTTCAAACCTATTTGGCTTGCCACTTGGGGTTCTCATCGCCGTTATCAACATTCCTTTTGTATGGTTAGGATATCAACAAATTGGGAAAAGCTTTGCCATATTTTCCATCCTCGGAATTGTCTCATTAGCTGTCGGTACTAGCCTCATGCATCACACTCCAGCAATTATTGAAGGAGATACACTACTCGTAACCGTTGTTGGCGGTATTATCCTTGGGTTTGGAATGGGAATTGCACTTCGTAACGGCGGGGCCTTAGATGGCATCGATATGCTGGCCGTACTGCTTTCTCGAAAACTGCCGTTTGGAACAAGTGATCTTATTTTATTCTTAAATGCATTTGTATTTATTTTCGTTTCATTAGTATTTGGTCTGCAAGGCGCGATTCTTTCTGCAATTGCATACTTTATTGCATCCAAAGTTATTCATATCGTAGAAGTAGGGTTAAGCGGATCGAAAACCTTCCAGATTATCACTTCTCAGCCTGCGTTAATGGTAGAGACAATACGTGATCGTTTAGGTCGAAGCGCTACATACAAAGAAGCTTACGGCGGTTATTCTCATGAAAAATTTAAGGAAATCACATGCGTAATCAACCGCTTGGAAGAAAGCAAAATGA
The DNA here is from genome assembly GCF_056400385.1 of Priestia sp. P5_B4. Taxonomy (NCBI): domain Bacteria; kingdom Bacillati; phylum Bacillota; class Bacilli; order Caryophanales; family Bacillaceae; genus Priestia; species Priestia sp. P5_B4. Next base: position 792 of record NZ_JBFULJ010000935.1, on the reverse strand, counting down.
AAGAAATTATCAACGAAATTGATCCGACGGCTTTTGTTACGGTATATGACGTAGCGGAAGTTAAAGGCGGTAATTTCAAAAAGAATAATATTCACTAAGTTCACCAATCACTACATTTGTATGAACACTCTRCAATAATCCACTTTTAGGTTGGGGTGTAGAGATAAGAAAAGCAGCGTGATGTTTTACATCAGCTGCTTTTTTATATCGTAAAATCCATTTAGTACGAGGCGCCCGTTGTACAGCTAAATTGCTTAGTGGAGGGTTTTAAAACCAGATATGCTGAAATAGTGAAACGGTCAGAATTAGGGTGGATAAGGTATCAGCAGACATTAATGTGATGATTTTCCCTCGATTTTTCTCTTCATCTAACAAATCCAACAGAAAAAATCTCTGAACATAAAAGAACAGAGATTCAACAGAATGATGATTCTTATATAATACAAAGGATGACTTTTCCTGTCTCAGAAAGGTCATCTTTATCGTACCACCACAAAGGATCTGGCGCTGTGCGTTTTCTCACAGCGGGGGAAGAAAAAATCTGCTATGGTATAGAGGTCGGAGTAAACTTTCTTAATTATGTGCGCTTCTTTCATATGTATCGAACCTGCTGACTGAGATCAGCAGGTTTTTTTAAGTTACCAGCTAGCTGTCATCTTTAAGGGGGCAAGATCGGTTAATCTTTATAAACAAATAGACTTTATACCATTTTACCTATACGTAAAATAGGTTAAAATAAAGAGGTGAGGCATGGAGAGAAAAGAGTTAAATAAGAGGTGCGTAACATTATAA
>NZ_JBFULJ010000934.1:0-1438 GCF_056400385.1 Priestia sp. P5_B4 | reverse complement strand
GTGTTCAATAAGGTGGTATAAAACTTGCATGTTCATTTATGAACACTTATTAAAGGAGGAGAACTTTATGAAAAAAGCTGAACGTAAGAAAAGTATTAAAAAGCAGGTCATTACTTGTGCTGTTCTCGCGGCATCTCTTTTACTTCCAATCTCCACTTCCGCTGCTTCTGCACCTTATACACTTTATCAAGTCGGAAGTACTGCAGACAAAGCTACTAGTACAAGCTTCGGACAAGTCTATATGGGCGGAAGCATCGATGTAGATGAAGCATTCAAATGGATGATTCAAAAGGCAAACGGCGGAGATTTCTTGGTTATAAGAGCGACGGGTACTGACGCCTATAATTCATATATCTATGACCTCGCCAAAAGCATAGGTAAGCCCCTTAACTCTGTTAGCACAATTGTTGTTGATGATTTAATAAGAGCAGGTTCAGACTCTTCTTTAATTGACAAAATTAACAAAGCAGAAGGCATCTTTTTTGCTGGAGGCAATCAAGCTGATTACGTAGATTTCTTAGAAGGATCCCCAGCTCTTACAGCCTTAAATAATCGTATTAATCAAGGCATTCCTTTTGGAGGAACAAGTGCCGGCACCATGATTCAAGGTGATCACGTTTATGACTCTATCTCAGCAGGCTCTACAACTTTAGATTCGAAAACAGCGCTAAACAATCCCTATAGTTCTCTTATTTCTTTTACAGATTATTTGATTCAAACCCCGCATAATAATAACATTCAAACAGACACTCATTTTGAACAACGAGATAGAATGGGACGCTTTTTAACATTTCTTGCACGTAATATCCAAGACGGAGAAGAAACTGGAACAAGCGCCAAAGGAATTGCTGTTAATGAACAGTCAGCGCTTCTGGTAGAAAAAGATGGTTCAGCTAAAGTAGTAACACAGCCAGGCTCTACAAACGCAGCTGTTTATCTAGCTAAAACGAATAAGGCGCCTGCTACTTGTATAAGCGGTCAGCCGCTGACGTTTAATAATATTTCTATCTATAAACTATTTAATGGCAGCACTTTTAATCTTTCCACTTGGACGGGTTCTGGAGGGTTAGCTTATACTTTAAACGTAAACGGCGGTGTTATTACTTCCTCTACAGGAAAAGTATACGGAGGAAATCAGCCGTAAACGCCCAGTCTATGACGACACTATTTTATAGAAAAGGGAAACTTGATTAGTGAAGTTTCCCTTTCTTCCGTATATTAAGGATTGATTAAGTGCTGTTTTGTTTTTAAATGATATAGATAATGCAGTCCTTTTTCTGTTATTTTCGTTCCTGCTCTGCCTCTGCGTTTTATAATATACTCTTTTTCTTCTAGTACATCCAAACGATTTCTCACCTGCTGTTCTGTAAGAGTAAAGCCTTTTAAATGCTGTGTAATCCACTTTCTGCTTGCTGCTTTTCCTGTATCATTACACTGC
>NZ_JBFULJ010000933.1:0-1441 GCF_056400385.1 Priestia sp. P5_B4 | reverse complement strand
GTTTACATCATACCAATTCCCGGCACCACAATAAGTACCTTTGCTTAATTTTTACTATCTCCATTTTCATCTTCTTTTTTAATTTCTGCTTTTTCCTCATGAAATTCTTCAGTAGTTTGGGCAGAGATATAATCAAATGGAGTATAATAGTTGCTTGGTAGTTTTCTTCTGAAAACAGTTTTAACAATCACAATCATAATAGGAACTACTGTAAGCAGAACTATAAATAACATTGTAAGATACAATAATGAATTCAATTATTTTCCCCTTATAAGTTCTGACATGTTTTAATTTCCTTATAATTACATTTTAACATGCCGTTAAAGCTTATACATTAATGAATACTATATACATCCGTAGTTAACATAATGTCTCTTCAAGGAAGCAAGAAAGCAAAAGAACCCTTGGAGCAGTAAGCTTCCACCAAGGCTTCTTTTTCCGGAATATGCAACTTTTTATACATCGTTGATATGACTACATTTTTTGAATAGTTGAAAGAAACGAGAATGTATAAAAAGCGCACCTTTTATTCATATGCTCGTACGGAAAAATATAGTCCATAAGGAAAAAATGTGTTATTATATGTCTGCACATGCATTTTATAGTAGAAAGCCACCTGTCCTGCAAATACTGGGTGGCTTTTTATTTTGTTAACGCTAATAAGAAAAGCATACCTAAAATTTTCGATTTTAGTTAATATATATTACTTAAAGCTGGAACACTACTAACAGTTCTTTGTTGTTTCCAAAATGTTTACCAATCGCTGCTTTCCTTGTTCAGCTGTAGAAATCATCTCATCAAACAATTCTTGAACCGTAGGAACATCATTAATTAGTCCGATAACCTGTCCAGCCCAACCAAATCCCTCCCCTTCATTCCCATTGTAAATATATTTGCAGTTTGCCTTACCACTTACCATATCTTTTAAATCTTCATAAGTTGCCCCTTTGTGTTCACGCTCAATAATATTGCTAGTATATTTTGATTCTAAAACACGACCAGGATGCCCTAAAGTTTTCTTAATAATAACTGTATCTGTCTCTTTTCCCTTCACAAGTGCTTCTTTGTATACAGGGTTTGCATGCACACACTCTTGCGTAGCAATAAATCTTGTTCCCATTTCTATTCCTTCTGCTCCAAGGGCGAAGGCTGCTAATAAGCCTCTTCCATCTCCAATGCCTCCACTAGCTAGTACAGGAATTGACACAGATTCAACTACACGAGGGATAAGGACCATTGTGCCAATATCATCCCGTCCTAAGTGGCCGCCTCCTTCTTGTCCTACTGCCATTACGGCATCAGCCCCAAGTTCCTCAGCCTTTTTTGCTTGTCTAACTCCTGAAACTAGAACAAGAGTTTTAATATTTTCTCCTTTTATCCGTTCAAAAACAGGTTGAGGATTCCCTCCGGTTATAGAGATAGCAGGCACCTTCTCCTCGAT
>NZ_JBFULJ010000932.1:0-1445 GCF_056400385.1 Priestia sp. P5_B4 | reverse complement strand
CGTGATAAAACGGCTATAAATCCTATAACGCCATAAAACATAACGGCTTCTCCCCTTTTTAAAACAATTAAGCATATACGCCCTACATCTCAAAAAAGCTATGTCTTTCCACTTTACAAACCCTAAGCGAAAACTTTTGATACCATTCTTTTTTTCCTTTGTGCTGGGCTGCGCGGTGGGCTGAGTTTTCTTTCCACATTTTGATTGATTTTAAGGAATCCCAATATGAAATGGTAATGCCTAAGTCTTTGTCCCTGGCACTTTCTATTCCTAGAAAGCCTCTTTGTTTAGATGCAAGCTCTACCATTTTATCTGCCATGATTCCATAACCCTTCTCACCTTCTGTTCTTTCAGAAGCAAAAATAACGGCATAATAAGGCGGTTCGGGGGTGTTAGCAATTCCAGACATATTGATTTCCTCCTTTAAATAAAGTCAAATTAATAACAAAAAGAGTCTGATGTGAAGACTCTTTTACTCTTGATACGTAGAAGCTACTATTTTATATTTTTTCACTTTTGCTAGTTCTTTATCAGGGATTTGTGATGAAGTAGCGTCAAAAGGAATGGATTTTCCAGGAGTCAGCTGCGCTTCTTCGGATTGAAATATAGTTCCTATAAACTCATTTTGTTTTCCATATAAGGCTCCAACAACCAGAATGTATTCAGTAGATTCTTTGGTATTGTTTGTAGCTGTTCCTTTGATATGTAGGATGTGATTCTCTTTTTCCTGACTCATTGCGTCGCCTTTAATTTTCAAGCTCTGTACATTACTTGCAGGCTTTATCGGATTAATCTTGACCTTTACATTATATGTATCTGGTTCTTTATTAATAATTCCTTCTGCTGAAATGTAGCCTTCCTCGCCCGGCTTTAGTACATAGGGAGCAAGATGAACGTCGGGGTCACTTGGAATAATATGCGGATCAAGGACTTTTCCAGTTTTGTTTACATATTTTATTGTTGTATCGTTTACATTAAGCGTTTTGTCACTTTCATTTTTTATAACCGCAGAATAGCTCAGTACGTTATCATGAGTGATGGAATCTACAAGTGTATAACTTTTTTCTTCTACTATTTTTATTTTTTCATCCTTTGTTTTCTCTTTCTTATGCTGGGCAGTGTCCGTCTCCTTGTTGCATCCAGCCAGAATGAACAAGAATGCTAGGAGTATTCCTAGCAGCAGTCTTACTTTCATGATGATTCCTCCATTTAATACTATTTTTTTCACAAATTCCATTATAATACTTTTTTGGATTTATCTAAAGGGGATTTCACACCTAATTAGAATTTGCTAAAACTATAATTAGATAAATATTCCATTTATATGATATAGTTTTTATATGTAAGTAATAAACAAATAGAAATGGAGTTTCAACATGAGGAACATAAGCAAGATAACAACGGGAACCATTACAATCGCTTTAGTGCTGGGGTTAATGGGGTGC
>NZ_JBFULJ010000931.1:0-1445 GCF_056400385.1 Priestia sp. P5_B4 | reverse complement strand
GGTTAGTAGCCAGGAGACCAGTGATAATACTGCTACTAAAACGAATCAAGATAGTAATAATGCTACAGAAAACAATACTGGAGAATCCTCAACTATAAAAGGTAGCAATCAGGCGAGTGCTGTTCACAAAAATAGTAATCAGCAAAACTCAACTAATTCAAATACAGTCTCCGACGAAGCTTTTGTTACTAAAGATACAGCAGCTCTAGTAATGGCTGACTACATAAATGGACTGACAACTGCAATTAATACGGGGCAGTTCAGTGAGGTTGCACATGTTTTAAAAGGTTCGTTATATAATGACCAACAATCATTGGTAAGCCACTTATATAAGAAGGGTATTAAAGAGAACTGGGTAGATTATTCTGTAGTGAATTTTACGAAAGCAGGTAATTCTTCTGATGGGCCTCTTTATAAAATACAAACTGTAGAGACTGTATCTGTTAGACAACCAGATGGATCTCAAAAAACAAATAAATACAATTGGATGTACACAGCAGTGCTTATCAATAATCAATTATACTTAACTAATATAGCTAAAAATGGGCCAATTACTACTGTATCAAAGACTGGTCCAACTACAAGCACTTCATCAACAAATAGTTCAGATACAACGATAACTAATAGCAAAAAAGCTTATTATTTAGATTTACTAGAACAGACCAGATCTAGTGAAGTACAACCAGTTAATGATCAGATCGATGGCGACAGAAGACAGGCTTCTGGAGCTAATTATCAAATGTGGGACAAGGTGCTGAACGATATCTATGGTGAATTAAAGAACCAATTACCTGCATCGGAAATGAATGACCTAAAAATCAAACAACGTCAATGGATTAAAGATAGAGATGCTGCTTCTCAAAAAGAATTGAAAGAATCTGGAGGAGGAACTTTAGCTTATGCTGAAGAAGCTCCATGATGTCCTACTTTAAGTACATCTGCACGCAATGTTTTCTTCGCCTTAATCATRTCTGCTTCTGCTTTTGTTTCAGCATCACCTGTAAATAAAAATGTATTCTTCTTATAAGCCATGTGTACAACAGCACTCCAGTCATTTAAATCACTGTTGGCATATGTTTTGGTAGGTCCTACGATTTGAGCATTAACTTCTTTAACAGGTAGTTTTACGCCTGCTTGTGCCGTTTTAATCGTTAATCTTTTCTTTTTTACAGCATTTAAAAAGTCTTTGTATGCTTGTGTGTTATTGCTTACTTTTGGTGCGTAGACATTTTCTACTTTAAATGCATTAATAACTTCATCTAATCCACCAATATGATCAGCATCAGGATGAGTAGAAATTAACACTTCTATATCATCGACTTTTTGTTTCTTTAAATAACTTACAACGGCATTTCCTTTTCCTTTGTTTCCCCCATCAATTAGAATGTCCTCACCATTGGGTGTCGGTCAAGGAGATAGTCTCTATATTAAGGCACCCAATGGTG
>NZ_JBFULJ010000930.1:0-1447 GCF_056400385.1 Priestia sp. P5_B4 | reverse complement strand
AAACTCTATATACAGAGTTTCATCTCTTCTTTTCTTATTTTAATAGAGTGGGTGACGGCGCGGTCTGAGATAGTTTTGTTTTTTTGTTTAACATACTATTTATGATCATTCCGATTACAATTATCATCATACCAGCTAACGCGATCCCTGTTGGCATACGCCCATTTAATAGAAGCACTTCGCCAAGAACGGTAAAAATCATGCTGCCCGATTGAGTTGCTTCAACCGCTCCAAGCAAAGCTAAATTTTCTTTTGCCAAGTCTGTTGCGTGAAAGAAAGTCATCGTCGCAATTACACCTGAACTCATCGCTAATATAAAAGCTTGCGAAAATTGAGGAGCTGTTGGCATACCAGTTGTATAAAATCCATATATCGCATAGATGATACTTAGCGGTATACTGCCGATAGCCATACCTAAAACACGTTGAAATGTATCTAATTTTCCTTTGCAGACTTCCATCATTTTCCGATTTCCAAGCGGATATAAAAAAGCAGCCATGACGACAGGGAGAAAACCCAACACAAACTGTGAAAGCGTGATGTTTTCAGCTTCTTTAACTTGCATGAGAATCACGCCCACTAAAATAAATGTTGAAATACCAAGCGTTTTGAGTGGAATGTTTCCTCTTACTTTTTTGTTTCCGTCTGCAGTTTGAATCGTTACATAGAAAAGTGGAGAAATGAGCGCACCTGCCAAGATCGTTACTTGCCACGTTCCAGCTATAAGCCATGACGGTCCAAAAAGTGAAGAAAAACTTAATAATGAATAAAATCCAATTCCTGCAAGAGTTCCCCAGCCTAACCAAGCGAAAGGATGCTTTTTCATTTCCATCCATAATGGTGTAAACTTCTTTTGTACAAGTACTAAAATGAGTAAAATAGGTAGTGCTAATAAAAAACGAAGAGATGCTGTCCAAGCCCAGCTTGTTCCAGATACATTCATGGCACGATTCACAATAAATGTAGCAGAAAAGAACATAGACGAGAGAAGCCCCCATAAAATTGCTTTCATACTTTTTCCTCCTATTTAATAAAAATACCTAAATGTATATTATAGTATACTTATATACAAAAAAAGTGTATCATAATATAAAAAAGAAAGGAAGAAAAAAATGCATTCAGAAGAAATGATGAAAAAGGTAGGCAACGAGCTTAGAAAAATAAGAACACAGCGAGAATTCACACTCGATGAATTAGCAGATAGGACGGGAGTCAGCAAACTCACGTTAGGGAAAATTGAAAGAGGGGAGACTAATCCAACCCTAGGAGTAATGTGGAAAATAACAACAGGTTTAAATATCCCTTTAACTAAATTAGTGTCAGTTGAATCTTCAGTGGCTGTATCTAAGTGCGGAGAAGGTTTTTCTCTCAAAGGACCGGACGAAGCGTGGAAAGTAGAATTTATTTTTCAAAATCAAATAGATTCAACTATTGAAATGTACCGAGC
>NZ_JBFULJ010000929.1:0-1450 GCF_056400385.1 Priestia sp. P5_B4 | reverse complement strand
ATCCTACAGTTAAAGCTTTTGAAGAAAAAGTAAGGATACTTGAAGAAGCAGAAGAAGCGGTCGCATTTTCCTCCGGCATGGCGGCTATTAGCAGCACTTTATACACGTTTTTAAAACCTGGAGACCGCGTCGTATCGGTAAAAGATACATATGGAGGAACAAATAAAATCTTCACTGAGTTCCTTCCTAACATCGGAGTGGATGTAACCTTATGCAATACGGGGAATCATGAAGAAATTGAAGCGGAAGTAAATAAAGGATGTAAAGTGCTATATTTAGAGTCACCTACAAATCCTACGATGAAAATTATTGATATTGAAAGAATAGCAAAAGCAGGAAAAGCAGTAGGGGCAGTCGTCATTATTGACAATACGTTTGCGACACCTATTAATCAAAACCCTCTTCAATTAGGGGTGGATCTTGTCATTCACAGCGCAACAAAATTTTTAAGCGGACATGCGGATGCCTTAGGAGGAGCAGTATGCGGCTCTAAAGAATTAATGAAGCATGTGTATCACTACCGTGAGATCAATGGCGCGACCATGGATCCCATGTCAGCGTATCTTATTTTAAGAGGAATGAAAACGTTAAAATTACGTATACGTCAACAAGAGCGAAGCGCTTTGGAAATTGCTAAATTTCTTCAAAAGAAAGAAGCGGTTGAAGCCGTCTATTATCCTGGATTGGAAACACATCCCCATCATCATATTGCCAAAAAACAAATGAAAGGCTTTGGCGGGATATTAAGCTTTGTTTTAAAAGGAGAAATGGAAGCTATTAAAATTTTGCTGCCAAAGTTAACGTATGCAAATAAAGCCGGCAATTTAGGAGCGGTTGAAACAATTTATGGACCAGCAAGAACGACTAGCCACGTAGAATGTACGCTTGAAGAACGTAAAGCTCTTGGAATATCCGAAGGACTGGTTCGCATATCTGTAGGAATTGAAGATACGGAAGATTTAATTGCAGACTTAGCACAAGCATTTACTCACTTGGAATCCGCATCATCTATTAGTAATTAAAAAGACGCGCATTACTTTTTTTAATAAAAATAAAGTAAGTACCTCTTTTTAGTTGGTAGACACGTCTTCAGAATTATAGAAATTTTGTGGAATAAAGCTGATAAATTAAACTGTACGTGTATTTTTTCGTCTGATTTTGTAGGTATACTGATAAATTAGATGAAATAAAAATGTTTTTACGCGTTTTAAAAATAAACTAACTTACAACAGCCTACAAATAAGGAATGATAGTATGTCGAAACAAGAACAAGAAAGTGAATACACAATAAAAGATGCATCATTGTTTGGATTAAAATTAATGCAGGTAAGTAAAGCCATCTGGAGAGCTGCGGAAGATGACTGGGAGCAATGGGTGAAACCTTATGGACTAAACGTAAATGAGCATCATATTTTATGTTTAGCTAGTAACACGGGAGAAATCTCTATGT
>NZ_JBFULJ010000928.1:0-1451 GCF_056400385.1 Priestia sp. P5_B4 | reverse complement strand
AAATAAAATTCCTAACACAATGCAAACAATACCCGCAATCAAGCTATCTACTAATAATAGATGTCCCAACCAAACCCCTCCTCTTTAATTCTTGTTTATGTTAAAAAAATCCATAAAAGAAGTCAATACAATTAATGTAAATAAAGTTTTAAATAGGAATATATTCATAATTATTACTAATTAATCCCTTTTAGTAGGTCTCAAAAATAAAACACACCACCTAAAAATAGATGGTGTGTGAAGTATAGTAAGTAATTAAGAAATTTGTTTAAGTTCTGATGAGAGTTTCAAAAACTCTTCTTTATTTTTCATCAATAGCGTGCGGTCGATTTCTTCTTTTAGCTGTGCTTTACGAAATTCTGCAATCGCCTTGTCTAAAATCATCTCAGCGAATAATGCATCAAGCACCTTTCCGTTGGATTTTTGCGGTGAATTAAGTAAATTCTTTTTCATAAGAAATCAACTCCTTGGCTTTTTTATAATATAACACAAATATTCTGACTTTTCAATCATTTAAACCAAGTATTTTAAATCTATTTTTTTCACATAAAAAGGCCGCCCTTTTGTTATAAAGCGCGGCCTTTTATTACGAATCTGCGGCTTTTTCTTTTACTTCCGCATAGTAGTTTTCATATTCAATAAATTCAGGAGCCTGATGAGCTGCCATGATACCGTGGTAGCTGATATCTAAGCCCACTTCTTCTTCTTCTTCCGTAGATCGAAGCGGAACCACCAAGGAAATAACCTTTAATCCTATCCACGTCGTAACAAATCCCCAAGCGCATAGAGCGATTAACCCAAGAAGTTGAACGCCAAGTAACATCCAGCCTCCTCCGGTAAACACACCGCCGTCTGTAGAAAACAAGCCCACAGCCAACGTACCCCATATTCCCGAAGCAGCGTGTACAGGAAAAGCTCCTACAGGATCGTCGATTTGACGTGCTTCGAGCCAGTTTGTAGCTGCCATCATTAATAAGCCAGATACAGCTCCAATAAAAATAGCAGATGGTGTGTTAACAAAAGCGCAACCGGCCGTAATGCCAACCAGTCCGGCAAGCGATCCATTTATTACAGAAGGTGCATCTGAACGGTTGTAGCGAAATAAAGTATAAAATAAAGTAACTGCTCCGCCTGCTGCTGCTGATAACATTGTGACAATAGCAATGTGACCAATTCTAACGTCAGTGGCACTTAGCGTACTTCCTGCATTAAACCCGAACCATCCAAACCATAATAAAAAAGCACCCACTGATGCAAGCGGCAAATTGCTTGGAAGAGAAACAGAACTGATTCCATTTTTCGTGAACTTCCCTTTCCTCGGTCCAATCATTATTGCAGCTGCTAAAGCTGARAAACCGCCAAGAGCATGGATAACTGCCGAACCGGCAAAATCAAGCATCCCTAACTTACTAATCCATCCGCCTCCCCAAATCCAGTGGCCGGCTATAGGA
>NZ_JBFULJ010000927.1:0-1451 GCF_056400385.1 Priestia sp. P5_B4 | reverse complement strand
CTTCAGGCGTTTTAGCATTTGCACTGTGCAAGTGTGCAATTTTTTCACCGTTTTTATATACAAGAAGAGAAGGAATACCCATTACATTGTTTTCAGCAGAAAGTTCTTCAAACTCATCCTTGTCAATTTTAAACCATGCTTTATCTGTGTTTTCATCAACGATTTCATCAATGAACATATCCAAACGTTTGCAATCAGGACACCACGTTGTCGTAAAAATCCCAACGCTTAGTGTTTCGTTCTTAATTTGTTCGCGAAATTGTTTTTCTTCCGTAAATTGTTTCATTGTGTTACCTCCAGCATCTATTCGTTCCTTCTCACTATTCTATGGTAAGAAGTCTGACTTCATTATAAACGATTTTTTTATCGTTGTGCTAATGTTTCAGCTTATTTAGACTCTAACGGTTTTAGACGTAAAAAAATGCTAGCTTAAAAAAGCTAACATTTCGAAATCGCAGAATGTTGTGTCTATTATCAGCTAAACCATTTAGGCGGCATGTTTCGGTTCCAATAAATTTTCCCTAAATCATAATGCTTCTGAAAATTATCTGCAGCCGCATGATAGTGAAAATTAAACCAGTATCCATCTTTTGGAGGATTTTCACGCCGTACATGAAATCGTATTAAGTCCTGACCGGTTTCCCGGTCATATACATGGAAAATCTTTTCACCGTAGCCAGCAGCAGGATGCTCGCTTATCTCGAGATTCTGAATTGACTGTTCACGTTCAGTGCCAATGTCGGTCAGCACTTCTTCAATTTTAGGTAACACTGATTGACGAAATTCATCTTCAATGACAGGTCCAATTTTTGTTCCGAATTTTTCCACTGACTGTTTTTCAGCTGATTCCATTGCATACGTAACAAATGATGAAACGTCTTCATATTTTGGTTCTTCATATGGCAAATGAATATCTTCTATAACAGCTGTGACAGGAGTTGTTTCTCTTACATACCCTGCTTTATGTTGCTTGTCCGCTTTTGCATCATCAACGTATAAATATTCTGGTGGAGTGACAAGCCCAAATGTAAATACTGTAATAAATACAACTAGCATTCTTTTTATCCATCTAGGCATTCGTATCTTTCCTTTCTCATCTTTTCCCATATGGTCTTTTCATATCGTAAAATTCATTGTTATAACTCACTAGGTATTGTAACATACTTATTAATTTTTTACCTATATTTGCTTATTCATTTATGCTGCCTACGGGCATTCGAAGACTTTTTAGTTAGCACCTTCCTTCTTCTGTTTGAGGTTGTCACACCCGAGCGGAAACCTATACAAGATATTCCTTTTTTGCTGGATGCTTAAACACAAAAGTATTTTTATGTTCAAAAATATATCATACTTTTATGAACTTTAGATGAAATTCATAAAAAAAACTTCCAAAACTTTTTAATTCCTAAAAGGTTTTGGAAGTCTTTTCAATGATCAGGATTCTTTTTACT
>NZ_JBFULJ010000926.1:0-1452 GCF_056400385.1 Priestia sp. P5_B4 | reverse complement strand
ACAGAGCTAACACCAGGAAATAAGTCTGCATAGTCCTCAAAATATATTCCTGACTCATAATAATCTTTGGTAAAATCATTTCCTTCTTTACTTAACATATCACTAGCTAGTACGCCATCCCAATTCATATATAGCTCTGTTCCAGATAGCAGACCTTGGTTAAACTTTGTTATTTCATTAGAGGAAACCTGTTTAAACTCCTTGCTATACAAGCGATTTTCTATAACCCAACCTAAATACATGCCTGTATGTACAAATCCTTGATCTTCATCCAATCCTTCTGGAAAATCACCTTCATAATGCCATTCTGCTTTATCATAAGCCACCATCATATATTCTCCTTCTCCTTTATCTTCCTCTGCTAGACTTGGTTCTACATTCCCCTGAAAAATTAAAATAACAAATATTATTAGTAATATGCTTTTCAGTTTATGCAATCTATTTCTCCAATCTGATAAACTTTTAAAGATATTACATATCGATAAAATTCAGAAGAATATAATTAACATAATGTGAATTTTCGGAAGTGACTTATGTATATAAATGTATAGATCCCCTTGAAAGCCTTCGTACTGGTATTCTCCACAAAAATACACAACAAAAAGATATCCTATTTTTAAAAAGGCGTAATTATAGTTTCTCTTTTTGTTTTGATGAAAACTTTATAATGGCGTAACTGATAGTTAATACAAGAATAGCGCAAGTGTGCAAAAGTGTATTAACTGGGTTATCATGCTCCACAATAACCAGACGTATCAATGCAGTAATGCCAATATAAAGAAAATAGCGTAGAGGAAAGTGATAATTCTCTTGAAAATATTTTACGATCATTGCAATGAATTCAAAGTACAAAAAGAAAACTAAGATACTTTCAAGAATTTTGTAGTGAGTCTCAATTCCTCGATTAAAAATAGAGAAATGAATAAAATGGAAAATTTCCTTACCAAGCAAAACGGATAAAGTAACAGCTAGTAAAATCAATGCTGTATTTAAGATAAGCCGGAGAACGTGTGAAACCTTAAAGTTCGGTCTTTTGCTTTGTTGTATCATCAATATTCCTCCTACATACATAGCCTCTTTACTTTATTATATCTCCTGTTTTAGATTTATCATTAGCCGATACAACTTGTTTGTTGGAATGTTTATTTTAATTCATACATTACACTAAATGAAGACGTATATATTATGCATTATTAGTTAACATAACAGGTATTCTAAGAACCAAAAACAAGGCTACTAAAGTAACCTTGTTCTCTTTAATTAACTATTTACATATTACCTTCAACTAATATCGTGCAAATACTTGGTCAGATCCTCAAATTGCGAAAAAAATGGTGCATGATCTGCATCTATACTAAATACATCATCAAAAAACTTTTGTCTATACATTTCTCTTTGAGCTTCAACAGGTATTGCGTGATCTTTTGTAGTTTCGATATAAACACAAGGGAC
>NZ_JBFULJ010000925.1:0-1453 GCF_056400385.1 Priestia sp. P5_B4 | reverse complement strand
GGTGCAAGCTCTGGCGTATCAATTGCAAAAGGTCAATTAAGCAACTCTGATTATTAATAAATGACAGCAGGTTAGTACTAACTAACCTGCTGTAAACTAAGCAAAGGATGATGACTGTGGAGCCAAAACAATTAATAGATGAAGCAATCGCAGCAAGCAAACAAGCACATGTACCATATTCTCACTTCCATGTTGGTGCAGCTCTTTTAACAACCGATGGGAAGATTTATCGTGGATGCAATATTGAAAACGCTTCCTATGGATTGACGAACTGTGCTGAGCGAACGGCAATCTTTAAAGCTGTTTCAGAAGGGGACAAACAGTTTTCAGCTATTGCAGTTGTAGGAGATACGGACGGACCAATTTCTCCTTGCGGCGCATGCAGACAAGTATTAGCTGAGTTCTGTGATGATCACACACAAATTATCTTAGCAAACCTAAAAGGAGATTTTGTGATTACCAACATCAACGAAATCTTACCGGGCTATTTTTCATCAAAAGACTTACAAAAATAAGTAAGCAGTGGAGGATACTATGAAATATTTAATTGGCATCTTAGGGTTACTCGTTGTCTTTGGATTAGCGTATCTTGCAAGTAATAACCGTAAAGAAATCAAATATAAACCAATCGTTATTATGGTTGTGATTCAAGTTCTTTTATCAGCTTTACTTCTTAACACAAAGTTTGGTTTGATTATTATCAATGCGATTGCCAGCGTTTTTGGAAAGTTGCTTTCATACGCAAACCAAGGAGTAGAGTTCGTATTTGGAGGMATTGCGAACAAAGGATCAATGCCGTTTTTCTTAAACGTGCTGCTTCCGATTGTTTTTATCTCTGTCTTGATTGGGATTTTACAGCACTTTAAAATCCTTCCGTTCATTATGAAATGGATTGGCTTAGTTCTCAGCAAGATTAACGGAATGGGAAAATTAGAGTCTTATAACGCAGTAGCTTCCGCGATTGTAGGTCAGTCAGAAGTATTCATTACTGTTAAAAAGCAACTAGACAAACTGCCGCCAAATCGTTTATATACGCTTTGTGCATCAGCTATGTCGACTGTTTCAATGTCAATTGTCGGTGCTTATATGACAATGATTGAACCAAAATACGTAGTAACAGCAATCGTTATTAACTTATTTGGCGGATTTATTATTTCTTCTATCATTAACCCTTACACAGTAACGGATCAAGAAGATATTTTAGAGGTACAAACAGGTCATAAGCAAACGTTCTTCGAAATGCTTGGCGAATACATTATGGATGGATTTAAAGTAGCAATTATCGTAGGTGCGATGCTAATTGGTTTCGTTGCGCTGATGGCTGCGATTGATAACGTGTTTGAAATGTTATTTGGTCTATCGTTCCAGCATCTTCTTGGCTATGTGTTTGCACCGTTTGCATTCATCATGGGTGTTCCTGCTTCAGAAGTTGTGGCAGCGGGTGGAATTATGG
>NZ_JBFULJ010000924.1:0-1455 GCF_056400385.1 Priestia sp. P5_B4 | reverse complement strand
GAAGACTAGAATCTCATATAGTAATGAGATTCTAGTCACCAATGATATGAAAGCGTTTTATAGGAGAAGGGAGTTAAGTTATATGAGCATGGGGGTACAGTCAAAAGTTTCTCTAAAAACCGTATTATCATACGGAATGGGGAGTTTTGGAAACAATATTATTTATGCATTAACAAGTACATATTTAATGATTTTTTATACGGACAGCGTAGGATTAAATGCCGCAGCTGTAGGAACTTTATTTCTTATTGCGAGGATATGGGATGGGATTGCAGACATTATTATCGGAATGATTGTTGATAACACAGAAACGAGATTTGGTAAGTTTAGGCCTTATCTTTTAATAGGCGGATTTTTTGCAGCTGTTGCTACAGTCGCGTGTTTTATTAGTCCTGATCTTTCTCATACAGGAAAATTAATTTACGCTTATATCACCTATATCGCATG
The DNA here is from genome assembly GCF_056400385.1 of Priestia sp. P5_B4. Lineage (NCBI taxonomy): Bacteria > Bacillati > Bacillota > Bacilli > Caryophanales > Bacillaceae > Priestia > Priestia sp. P5_B4. The sequence continues at coordinate 1,008 of NZ_JBFULJ010000924.1, read as the reverse complement.
GGGAACAAGCTTTGCTATTATGGATATTCCCTACTGGTCGCTTTCAGCAACGATTACACAAGATGTAAAAGAACGAAATAAAGTAGTGGCGTTTCCTAGAACCATTGCAGCAGTAGGGTCTTTATTTGCTAGTTTATTAACTCTTCCACTAGCTCATTATTTTGGGAACTGGTTTATGCTGAGTCTTATTTATGCGTGTATCTTAATGATTACAATGATTATTACATTTTCAGGAGTAAAAGAAAACTATACCGTAAAAAGACAGGAAAAGCAGACGCCAAAAGCAGTTTGGAACTTATTTATTCAAAATAAACCGTTGCGTTATCTAATTTTCTCGATGCTTTTAGTTGAAACGATTTTAACAATTCGCACTACGTTTTCTATTTACTATTTTAAATACAATTTAAATGCAGAGAATATCGCGTCTCTTTATTTAACCTTATTTTTCACAGCACAAATTGTAGGAGCGATCGCGTCTCCTTTCATTTCAAATAAATTTGGAAAGAAACGCGCAGCAATAGGGGGAATTGCCCTAAATGCTGTAGCTACTCTTACAATGTTTGTAACCGGTTTTCACGTTATGCCGGTGATGATTTTAAGTTTTTTAGCTTCTTTCGGCGGTGGAGTTAGCAACATTGCTCAAACATCTATGCTCGCTGACTGTGTAGAATACGGCGAATGGAAAACAGGGAACCGAGCGGAAGGAATGGTGTTTTCTACGAATATTTTCAAAACAAAGGTTGCTTCAGCAGTGGGTGGAGCAGTAGGCGGGTACATCCTTTCAGCGGTAGGGTATGTGCCAAATCAAATTCAGTCACACAGCACACTCATTTGGATTGCTTTAATCTTTACGATCATTCCAGGCATCCTTTGCTTGTTATCACTTGTCCCACTCGTAAAATATGAGTTGACGGAAAAGAGATATTTAGAAATTTTACAAGATATGAAAAAGCGCTCAAGCCGCATAAAAGAAAAACCGGCTATGAAAGTGTCTAGCTAATTCAAATC
>NZ_JBFULJ010000923.1:0-1459 GCF_056400385.1 Priestia sp. P5_B4 | reverse complement strand
TGTTTTTATTCTCATTCCAAGCGTGTTTCTTCATTTCCGTGAACAATCGTGGGCTTCTGTTCATATTGAAATTATTCAAGACATTTTAAAAGACCGTGAAAAAGAGCCGAAACCCCTTTGAGGTCCGGCTGTTTTTTACCTATTATGAAATAGCTTGTCTGCTTTCTACGTCTCGACCTAACTTTCTTTTGATACGCTGCAGCGCGTTGTCAATTGACTTGACGTGCGTGTTTAATTCTTTCGAAATTTCAGCGTATGAATGGCCGTCCATATACAGCGTCAATGCTTTTCTTTCCAATTCACTAAGTGTTTCCGCAATTTTTAACTCGCGGTCTTCCACTTTTTCTTGATGAATCAGCACCGCTTCCGGATTAGCAATTTGATCGCCAGGAATCATATCCATCAGCGTATAATTTGATTCTTCATCATACAGAGGCTTGTCCAATGAAATGTACGAATTTAACGGACCGTGCTTTTGACGAGTAGCCGTTTTAATCGCCGTAATGATTTGTCTTGTGATACATAACTCCGCAAACCCTTTAAACGATGTTAGCTTGTCTTCATTAAAGTCGCGAATTGCTTTGTACAGTCCAATCATTCCTTCTTGGACAATATCTTCTTTTTCAGCACCAATCAAAAAGTATTTTCTTGCTTTACCCCTCACAAGATTTTGATACTTGTTGATTAAATACTCCAATGATTTTTCATCTCCGCTGTGAACCATTTCAACCAAAACATGATCCTCTAACATAGCATAATTTTGAACTTTTTCAATTACGATGCCTACGCTCACTCATATCCCCCCGTTACACTTAGTTGAGTTTTGATGTGTTCTAAACTGATGCATGATCTACTTGTTACGACGCTACTGCAATACGGTCCAGAAACGTAAAAAGCGTACAGAGTAAACTGTCGCTTTCCTCTCTCACTTTATGCTCCCCTGCATCTTTCTATAATCTATTATAAAGAAGTATAACCGATAAAAATCAAAAAGGTTGTCGAAATATGAAAGTGGTTGCAAAAAAAATCAATTTTTATAGAAAATTCACACAAATCACTTTATTATTTCATATAGTGACAGCAATCTGTCAAAAAAGCAATAAAAAAATAATTCCATATGAAATAAACTTACTCAAGCAGAGTAAGTCGAAGTTGCAGATGATACTGCGCATATAGGATTAGTTGCCTTCCGGCTTATCAGCATTTTTTGTTCCCTTGCTTTTATAAGGCTTTGCATTTTTCTTCTTTTTTGCACTCGCCTGCCAGCGGTTCCACCCTTTTTTGCCGGTGCCTCGCCCTGTGCCGCCTTTACCTTTTGCTTTACTCATACGTATTCCTCCGTTACCTGCGTGTTTGCTACAATAAAAAAAGACCCCGTCCAAAGTCGGAGTCTTTTTTGGATTACATAAAATTATGCTTTTACAACGTTAGCAGCTTGTGCACCGCGTTGACCTTGCTC
>NZ_JBFULJ010000922.1:0-1461 GCF_056400385.1 Priestia sp. P5_B4 | reverse complement strand
ATTCAGTACTGTTGAAAGRGGGAGATACTTAATGTTGCAATCACTGATTTTTGATATGGATGGAACGCTGTTTCAAACAGATAAAATTTTAGAATTATCGCTTGACGATACCTTTAACCATTTACGTGCACTCAATCAATGGGATACTGGCACTCCTATTGATAAGTATCGTGAGATTATGGGTGTACCTTTACCAAAAGTATGGGAAGCTTTATTACCTAATCAATCAGATGAAATAAGAAAATATACAGATGACTATTTTTTAAAAAGCTTAGTGGAGAATATAAAAAAAGGGAAAGGTGCTTTATATCCCAATGTAAAAGAGGTCTTTAGCTATTTAAAAGAAAATAATTTTTCCATTTACATAGCAAGTAACGGTTTAAAAGAATATTTAGAAGCAATTGTAGACCATTACGATTTGAATAATTGGGTGACAGAGACATTTAGTATTCAACAAATCCAAACCCTCGATAAAGGAGAGTTAGTCAAAACAATTATAAAGAAATATGATATCAAACATGCTGCAGTAGTAGGAGACCGCCTATCTGATATAAATGCTGCAAGAGATAATGGTTTAATGGCAGTGGGGTGTAATTTTGATTTTGCTCAAGAAGCTGAGCTTGTGCAGGCTGATGTGGTAATAGATGATTTGAAGGAGTTAAAAAGGATTGTATCTAACATAAATAGTAGCTTGTCAATCTAATAGACTGATCTTTGTACGTAACCGTTATAGATGGTTAATGTCTCAATTTTATTAAGAGAATAAATTTTTTATATGCTATGTAAAAGGATAGGTCTTTAAAGGCCTATCCTTTTGATTTACCTTACAGCATTGGCATCCACTTGATTTTGAATCTTCACTGCAGTTTCTGCTTCGTCAATGAATTCATACATATAGAAATCTCAATCTATTGAAGTTGAAACATAACTAATGAGTGGTTCCCCTACAACTCTCCAATGTTTACATAATCTTTTCTTGTCATTAATAAATGGTTTACAATACTGAGCTATGCTTAGGTTAAGATTTCCAAAATAGTTTTATATTAAAAATAATTCTATGAGAAAGGAGATTTTTGATTATGACTTCGCATATGATTCGTAAATCTGATAGCGCTCAGTTATATATTAGAGGATATAAGATAAAATTGACACTCAGCCAGTGGAAGCTTGTAAGCACTCAGAGATAATGAATGGTTAACCCAACTATAAAAAAGGAAACCTCCACCTTAATTTAGGTGGGGTTTTTTGCATTTATTTTATTAACCTTTTAATTGGTTAACTATTTAGACTTTATAATAAAAAAGACTAATGAAAGTTAAAAAATGGAATAAAAAAGAGGAATATTATTTAAGTGAAATTAAAATAAAGCACAACTAAATATGCATTTTTTAAATGTTTTACCAATTTTTATTGACCATAAAAATTTAAAAGAATTAAAATAAATATAAAAGTAAGTAGTTA
>NZ_JBFULJ010000921.1:0-1467 GCF_056400385.1 Priestia sp. P5_B4 | reverse complement strand
AAATCTATGTTCACCATGACAAAAAGATCCGAAATGTTAATCAATAATTTTGATTAACATTTCGGATTTCACTTCAACTAAAAGATTTTTGTCTCAGCCTCTTCTTATTATAAGTGCGAAACTTTTCTCACCTGCCTTTGCTTTGAAAGAAACATGCTGGTACAAAATAGAATCTGATCTCATCCCTCTTTTTTATAAGTCACACTCGTTTGTCCGTCGATACTCACTGGCACTTGGCCAACCAAGGTAACTCGTCTCATAACGCGGTGCTTTTCGCCGTAGTCATTAATTGCGTAGTGCTGGGTTGCACGGTTATCCCAAATAGCAATATCACCTGCTTTCCAGTGCCAGCGAACCGTGTTTTCTAGTCTTGTTACATGATCTTGCAGAATTGAAAAAAGATGATTTGAGTCCGAAGAAGATAACCCTTTAATTTTTTTCACAAAATGTCCTAACACTAACGTACGCTCTCCCGTTTCCGGGTGAATTCTTACAACTGGATGTTCTGTTTCATAGACAGTAGAAGCGAATACTTTGCGATGACGCTCTAAATCTTCTTGCGAACGATTCGGATGTCTTCCCCCATAATCATAGTCATTCGTATGCACCGCCCAAAGCTGATCAGCTAGCTGACGCAGCTCGGTAGGAAGCTTTTGATAGGCAACTGCTGTATTTGCCCAAACTGTATCCCCTCCTGCTTCTGGGACAACTATGGCTCGTAGGATCGATGCTTTCGGATATGTATCGATGAACGTTACATCGGTATGCCAAGAGTTAGCCCGTCCTCCTCGTTCAGAATCAAGTTCAAATAAATAATTGCTGCCTTCTTTTATCGGAACGGTAGGATGCGCTTCTGGTTCACCAAATAACGCAGCGAAAGCCTCTTGTTCAGCATCGTCGATATGCCCTTGGCCTCTAAAAAAGACAACTTTATGCTTTAGCAGAGCTTTGTTAATAGCACTGACCGTTTCGGCATCTAAATTTGAAGATAAGTGCACTCCTTTTATTTCTGCTCCAATGTGACCAGCGATAGGCTTTACTTCTAAAACCGAATTTTTTGCTGCGTTTTTGCTAACTGTACTCATGATACGTCCTCCTCGTAAGTTCCCCAAAAAGAGAGCTTTTCATTTTTTAGTAACAAATTCATTTTCTCGAATATAGCCGTATTCCTAAAAAGCAAAAAGGACCAGTCCATTCGCTTGAGCGATAGTCCGGCCCCAGTTGCCTGGTAGCGTTATATACAACTTAATTCCCAGTAAATCAATTTGTTTAATTGAATAATAGATTACCAGTTAAAATAAGTCAATATATTTAAAATAGTCTAAATTTTACGTTTACTATTTCTTATGTTGAATAAGAGAAAACAAAAAACAGACCCCCGCTTAGACGGAGATCTATTTTTTTACTTGCTTTATTTTTTAGGAAGGCTGCCATTTCGCTCTAAAACAGGGACTTCAATATCTACCG
>NZ_JBFULJ010000920.1:0-1470 GCF_056400385.1 Priestia sp. P5_B4 | reverse complement strand
CCTCCAACGGAAGCATAACATGTAATACCAATTTTTAATTTCATTTATTTTCCACCTACTAAATCGTCGTACATCAAAATCGGTTTTTTAGATAAAAAACCTTCACCGTATGCTACCCCGACTTCTTTGCCAAATAATCGCTCTCTGCTCTCTACCGTTTCAATATATCCGTTTACCAGCGGCGTATCAAACGTATCTGCTGTTTTTATAAATTGACTTTCATAAGCCTCTAGACTAGCTACTTTCTTTTGAAACGTGCTTGATACATCTACGATAAAATCTGGCTTATGAAATCCATTTATCATATAGAAATAAAGAGACTCAGCACGATGAGCTTTTTGCTTTTTATAATCGATATAATTTTTAACGCCAGCGGAAAACATGGCCTCTTCTACAAGCTTTGCACAATTTCCATGATCAGGATGACGATCTTCAAAGTAAGGAGCAAATATAATCCTTGGTTGATACGTGCGAATGACTGATGCTATTTCAGCTATATACTCTGCCTTTAAAACCAAACCTCTGTCTGGCAAATGCAGATGAATTCGCTCATGAACACCTAAGACATCAGCAGCTTTGGACGCTTCTTGTTTTCGAATTTCAACCGTTCCATTTGAAGAAAGTTCAGCTTGCGTCAAATCGCAAATAACTACCTTCAAACCTTGTTCACTCATTCTTGCAATGGTTCCACCCATGCCGATTTCTACATCATCGGCATGAGCACCAAAGGCAAGAATATCTATTGTTTCTTTCATTATCTTCACCCTATTTTTTTATAATTGAACGCCAATGCAAATCGCCTCGTTCAAGTCCATGAATTAAAATCTCTGCTGTTCCCATATTCGTTGCAAGAGGAACCGCATAGACGTCACATAGGCGCATCAGAGCTGAAATATCAGGTTCATGAGGCTGAGCTGTTAACGGATCGCGGAAAAAAATAACCATATCCATTTCATTTTGAGCAATTAAGGCTCCTATCTCCTGATCTCCTCCAAGCGGTCCTGATTGAAAGCGGTGAACCTTCAAACCTGTTGCTTCTGAAATACGCGTGCCTGTTGTTCCTGTTGCGAACAGCGAATGTTCCTGTAAAATCGCTTGATAGGCTGTTGTGAATTGGACCATATCATTTTTCTTTTTATCATGTGCAATTAAGGCGATTTTCATTTTTCTCGCTCCTTAGTCAATAATATTTTCTAATCCATATACAAGTGTGTCTACGTTCATAACTGTATCAACAGCTAGCTTCACACCTGACATAAAAGAAGCACGGTTGTATGAATCATGACGGATTTTTAATGTTTGTCCAAATCCTCCGAACATCACTTCTTGGTGAGCAATCAGCCCTGGCAGGCGTACGCTATGTAGGCGGATTCCTTCATAATCTGCACCGCGCGCCCCTTCTAGCAATTCTTTTTCCTCAGGGTGACCCTGTTTTTTTGCTTCACGAACTTCACTGATAAGCTCCGCTGT
>NZ_JBFULJ010000919.1:0-1472 GCF_056400385.1 Priestia sp. P5_B4 | reverse complement strand
ATTTTATACTTAGAACAGTTTTCATCAGGCACTAACTGATCTTCAAACTGGGCGGCCATCGTAAGGCAGTCATAATCTACGAGATAAAGCTGATGATTAGTTACATTTATATAACCTGTTGCTTTCCTAAAGTATGTATCTATATCCGACTCTGTTCCAATCTTCACTTCTACGTTCCAAGAGTGTTCAATTCCTTCTTCTGTCATTTGACATACTAGGATATTTCTCTTTTTCATTTCACTGCCGAAATGGTTCAGGAGCTGATCTAGCTCCCAGTCCTCATCGACAAATGATTGGTAGTCTTTTGCATTTGCCACTCCAATAAAATTGGTATCGCCAAAATTCATAGAAAATTTCATTTTATCTCCTCTGCTCTTTAAAGTAATTTTTATGATCTATTAACAYATATCCGCAAACTTCTTACACGCTTTCTCTAACTCTTCCTTTTTAGCAAGCTGACAAATCCATTTTTCAGGAATACCATCTAGCTGATAATATGCTCCTGCCATAGTACCTGTAATAAAGCCTATTGTATCTGTGTCTTCTCCTAAATTCACAGCAGTAAGTACAGCTTCTTCGTAGTCATCACTTTGCAGAAAAGACCAAAGAGATGCTTCTAGCGAGCTGACGACGTATCCAGTTGACCCGATTTCATTTCTCGCTGCGTGCGGCAAGCTTAGGTTTAACACTCGTTCATACGCAGAAAACTCTGCTTCATACTCCGTACCTGTTAACTGCTTTTGACAAAGATTTACCGCTTTTTCATATGCTTCAAAAGGCTCTTCGCAGTCAAGAAGACAAATAAGCAGCTCCACGTATATAATGCAGCCAAGCGTAGAGCGCACATGGCGGTGCGTGACGTGAGCAATTCTTTCTATTTCTTCTTTTCTTTTTATAAAGCTAGGTTCCTGACGTAGTGTAAACGCAAGCGGAGCAATACGCATAAGCGCTCCGTTTCCGTTGTCGTATTCAGCGCTTCCTCCCCACTCTTCTTTAGGAAGCCCGCTTTTATAGCGGCGAATCGCTTCGCTTGTTGCGATGCCTATATCAAACATTTCTCCGTACGGCGTCCAGTAGCCATTCGCCCAATAGTTTGCAAACTTTTGCATTAAATCATATTCATCTTGTTTTTCTAGTAGATTATCAATCAAGCACATCGTCAGAGATGTATCATCTGACCACGTTCCTTTTGGCTGGTTGTATGTACCGTAGCCTGTCATAGTTGTGATCCGAAATGTATCGCGTTTTTTAAACTCAACTGGAACGCCTAAAACGTCTCCGACAGCTCCTCCTATAATTGTAGAAAGGACTTTATTATGTAGCGTCATGTGATCAACTCCTTTCTATTATTGTAATTGTTTGATTTTGGAATTTGCAAGAGATCTCTTGCCTAGATGCTTTTTCTTCTTTATAAAATAGGAAGAAATATAAAGACATCCCTTCATAATTCTCTAAAACAATTGACCACCAAG
>NZ_JBFULJ010000918.1:0-1477 GCF_056400385.1 Priestia sp. P5_B4 | reverse complement strand
GCTTCTAGCTATTGATTGGAGGGCAAGACGAAGACTCCTGTGGGAAAAGCGGGAATGGCGAGACCCCGCAGGAGCATACGCGACGAGGAGGCTCACCGCCCGCCCGCGGAAAGCGAAGTCTTGCACGGAAATTAATGGCGGTGTCACAAGCGGTTCAGTTCCTCTATCTCGTTTGTTCATCTTTAGCTGGAATTAATTTCGCTATGTCTCAATTTCTTTTATTATTTATACACGTCAGGTTCATAGAGATGGACTTTAAGATCAAGCTTTCCATCCGAAGAAACGAGTATTCCTTCCGCTTCGAGTGAAAGTTTTTGAACAACGTACATTTCTTCGTCTTTAAACCCAATTTCTCCTTTAGAATTAATGACTCTGTGCCAGGGGAGATTATGTTTCTTACTCATCGAATGCAGGACTCGTACAACCTGCCTTGCACCTCGCGGACTACCAGCCAGGTGGGCGATTTGTCCGTATGTCATTACTTTCCCGGATGGTATTTGTTTAATAAGTGCTACTGCTCGTTCTGTAAAACTCAAGTCGCTCCTCCTTTCGTTTCTTCTTTAGTACAACATTACCATATTAAATAAACAGTGAAGGAATCACTCGATTTTTCTTCAGCAACATTATAAGATAATAATAAGAAGTACGCTCATCATTGTTCAACATACTCCAAACAAATGCTTACTGATTATTTCCTATTCTTCAACTAACAAATCTTTGTGCGAGTGGCAGCTTATACCTCATTTATGACACTGTGATTATAAAAACGTTACAGAAACCAACACAGCAAGGTACGTAGAAGCGTTACATGATAAGATAAACAGTAGATACTAGTACAATTTCAAATTGATGCTGACGAATAAGTAATCATTTAAAAAGTGGTGAGAAAATGACAAAATGGCTTAGTGTAAAAGAATTATCTGAAGAAACGAGTATTCCTACTTCAACCATCAGAAGATATATAGATAAATTCMAATATTTCTTTATACAAAAAGAAGATCATCGACCAAAACAATATGAAGCTGCGGCTGCKACCGTTTTACTGAAAATTAAGCAGCTTTATGATGAGGGCTGTCAAGCAGAAGAAATCAATGAAGCGCTGCAAAAAGAATTCTCTTTGACTACAAGCGAGGATCAAGCTGCCGTGTCTCTAGAAGAAGCCGAGGACACAGAGAACACAGCAGAAGCAGCTGACCAGCCCGAGGCCGACGACCAGCAGCCGACACCTCCCGAACAGCCGGTACAGCCTTCACCCCAACAAGAGCCTGATACAAAACAAATTCTTCAGGAAAAAGATAAGCAGCTCATTCAATCTTTGCGTAAAAGCTTGCGTGAACAGCAGGCCATTTCAGAATTAGTAGAAGCTTCAAAAGAAAGCAGCGTAGTAGGTAAAAAGAGATCGATTTTAAAACGATTATTTCAACGAAAAAAGGACTAAGTTTGTAAACAAATCTAGGCTACGAAACACCTTTATTTC
>NZ_JBFULJ010000917.1:0-1480 GCF_056400385.1 Priestia sp. P5_B4 | reverse complement strand
AATTAAAGGCTGCTCTTTGTTTTATACATCTTGTTTTGCTTCTCTAACTAGAACAAAATGTCTTAATAGTTAAGTGTGGTAATACAATGCTATTTACGTAATTCTTCTAATTCCGCAAGAAGGGTTTCAATCATTTCATCGCTTCTTCGAAGTTCTTGATTAAGCATATGAATCGTTTCCTCTTCCCAGTTAAAAGGGTTACCATAAGAAGGGGTAATAGGAAGATCTTCATACACATCTCCATTTTCTTCACTGTGTTTTGTAAAATATATAGCAACTTCACACATTGGGTGACCAAGAGCAATACGCTGACGCAAGCTCACTTTTCCATAACCGAATTTCCGAGCTGCAATTCCTCCAAACACACTAGACGTCATCTTACATAAATGAGGAGCATCCTGTACGACGTCACCAAATGGACATTGAGTAGCGCTTACAACCACATGGTCTGGATAAACGGACACAATTTCAAAGTGACCTCCAATTGAATTTTTAAGGTCAATTATAACTTCTGCATATTCTTCTACCGTCCACTTTTCATGCTTATCGCTATAAAAGTCTTCCATCCATTCTCCAGTACGAATACCAATTTGTTTAATATATTCTTCAGCTACGGGACCTACCGTTTTTTCATGAATCATTGCGTACTGTGTAATAAGTTTAGACAAAAATACATGTCCGCTTAGCTGACCTTTTTTTAAAGCCATATTGTAAATCCCCCTTTTGTTTTGTAAAAGAGCAAAAATATCAATTCAATAGGCAGCACTTTTTCTATATATCTTTATTTCTTAATTATTACAGATTAATAAGATCGCGTGTTATGTTTTTTGAATTTAAAAATATTTTTTTCTAAATACTGGCTTCTTTTTAAAAAGAAAKAAGGAGACTAGCATCATGGACCTTATAGGAAATAAAAATCCCTTAGAAGCTCATCAGCTTCTAAGAGATTTTAACTGCTCTTTCTAGATATAATTGCTTCAAAAGAAAAGGTGGTACAACTCACTAATCTGTTAAAAAGGACGTAATAAAAAGTTCAATATAGTGTTTTGAAGGTCCTCATGAAACTCCTTGCGATTAAAGCCTGCCGGGTCCTGAGAAGGGGGGAAAGAAGGAGATTTCATAAAGTCGGGAAATGGGCTGAGAAATGAAAAATGCCCTCCATTTTCTACAACGATATGCTGAACTTTTTCCTTATCAGAAACGCCATTTAACACAAATTCCCCGTGAAAAGAAGGAGTAATCGTATCCTTTTCGCCTGTAATCATTAAAWTAGGTATATTCACGTCTTCAAGAGCGCCTTTTTCCCTGAACCATCCGGCGGCTGGCGCTAAAAGAATAAGTGATTGAACCCGCTTATCATKAGTAATAGATAAACAATAAGGCTTTTGATCAGGAGATTCAGAAGGAAAAGAAGTGGGAACTCCACCTGCTACAGCAAGAGCCGTATATCCTCCCATGGAATGCCCAATAAGAGAAATAT
>NZ_JBFULJ010000916.1:0-1481 GCF_056400385.1 Priestia sp. P5_B4 | reverse complement strand
CACTGGGTTTGGGGAGTTGGCGGATGGCTTCGTGAACTAGGAGCTATTGACTTTGCCGGAGGAAACGTCGTTCACATTTCGTCAGGTGTAGCAGGATTAATTCTAGCTCTTGTTGTTGGAAAACGAAAAAATGCCGATGCCGCAGCACCTCACAATTTACCGTTAACTCTTTTAGGCGGAATGCTGATTTGGTTCGGGTGGTTTGGTTTTAACGTTGGAAGTTCTTTAACTATTAACAGCGTTGCAATGACGGCTTTTATTAACACGAATACAGCGGCAGCAACAGGAATTATCGGCTGGCTTGTAGTAGAGTGGATTATCAATAAAAAACCTACGCTGCTTGGAGCCGTTTCGGGAGCGATTGCTGGACTTGTAGCTATTACACCAGCTTGTGGATTCGTTACACCGTTTGCCTCTATTGTAATTGGTTTTATCGGCGGTGCAGTTTGTTTCTGGGGTATCTTCTCACTTAAAAAGAAAATCGGTTACGACGATGCGTTAGATGCATTTGGTCTTCACGGTATTGGGGGAACATGGGGAGGTATTGCAACAGGTTTATTTGCCACAACTTCTGTAAATGACGCCGGTGCGAATGGTTTATTCTACGGAGATCCAAGTCTACTTTGGAAACAGCTGGTTGCTATCGTAGCAACATACCTATTTGTCGGTATTGCTACCTTCATTATCGTTAAAGTGGTTGGATTAATCGTATCTCTGCGTGCGACACAAGAAGAAGAAACACTTGGGCTTGATATTACGCTGCACGGTGAAAGAGCGTATCACGAATCGAATATGTAAAAGGGGTGGGCACAGTGAGTGATGTTTTAACGAAAATTGAAATTATTACACGCCCTTCAAAGTTTGAAGAGCTTAAGCAAGAACTGGCGAAAATCGGCGTTAGCGGTATTACAGTTACGGATGCACTGGGGTGCGGGTTGCAAAAAGGTATTACAGAGCTTTATAGAGGCGTTAAAAAACAAGACAACATGCACGCACGAATTAAAGTAGAAATTGTGGTGTGCGAAGTTCCGGTATCTGACGTTGTTGATAAAGCAAGAAAAGTACTAAATACAGGTCAGCCTGGAGATGGGAAAATATTTATCTATGAATTAAAAAATGCGATTAAGATCCGAACAGGGGAAGAGGGATCACAGGCATTACGAAATAATAGTTAAAGTCGGGGAGAAGTAGAAAACAAAGGGTCACATAAAAGAGGCTTGGACAAAAGTATGTTAGCCAAAGTGAAAAACGAACCGTTAGTCAACATGTTTGATTMACGGTTCGTTTTCTTTGTTATGTTAAACATACATCTGTTTCGTTCCTTCTAGCAGCTGATTGGAAAGAAAGGCGAAGACTCCTGTAGGAAAAGCGGAACAGACGAGACCCCACAGGAGCGCAAGCGACGAGGAGGATCAGCGACTGCCCGCGGAAAGCGAAGTCTTGCGCAGAAATCAATGGCGGTGTCACAAGCAGTTCAGCTC
>NZ_JBFULJ010000915.1:0-1482 GCF_056400385.1 Priestia sp. P5_B4 | reverse complement strand
GTATTGATATTCTCATGTTTTTTATTAGTAGAATGTTTTTTGAACCAACTTTTCATAAAATACATTACCTCTTTGATTTATATAATTTAAATTTCTTTAATTGGATACTGAGTTAAAATAGATTCTAACCCTTCTGTTGATATCCCTTCACCAAAAACGCCTTCGTCGAAATAGCTGCACCATATTCCTTCTTTACTAACCGCTACGTCTTGCACAGCATCTCCACAATAGAATGACCGTATGACTTCTCCATCGATATTCATAATAAACAAATTGTGCTTTTCTCCCTTAGTTCTAGGATTCATTATCAAAAAATGCTTATAATCAATCCATCTGACAAAAGGATAGTTTATTTTTAAACGTGGATAAAGAGTAGTACCGTTTACAGACAATTCGAATCTATTATGGCGTTTTTGAACTAAGACCAGTCCATATTCATCTTTGTAATCTGCATCAATGATATTTAAACAATTATCATCAGGTTCGATGGTAAAAATAGTCGTCTCTACAATCCTCAAAGCTAGTCACCCCTTATATTATAAGAAAGCGGAAAATAAACTTAATTTAAAATTAGAAATGAATAAAAACTTCCCGCTTGCTTTGATCTTATTTATTTTCACTAGGTTTAGTGGGTATGTAAATCTACTTTTACTCAGCTACTTAGCCCATTTTTCTTCACTATCTATCCACTTGTTCTTGTGTAAATCAAAAGATTTTATATCATCATGGAAGTCTAAATAGACAGGCAATTCAAAGCTTTTACCACCCGCTTTATTCCAGCAGGAAACAAACCACCTTACAATAGTTTCTTCTTCAGCAGCAGAGATGGATTCTTCATTTTGCTCATAAAACTCCCAAAAAACATCCGAGTTTTCAGCAGGAAGATCATAGTATTGAGTCTCGTCAAATAAAGGATGACTACCTGAAAAAATTTTTCTGTCATTTCCTTCATAAAAAACTTCATTCGCTTCATCATCCATAGAAAACATCATAATAGACAAATCAAACGGTTGCATAAAAATCTCAAAGTCCAGCAAATCAATTCCTTCATAATAATGAAAAGTCTGTATCTCTTTTATGTTTGCAATCAATACATGTTCATTTTTTTGAAGACTTTCTTTTAAGGAACTAATATAATCGTCAATTGTAAACATCGTATTCCCCTTGGTCGTTGTTTTTTTATGTTTCCAGCTATTAAAACGCTCATTAAGTTTCGGTTTTAACGTTTCATAATTTCCCCATGTGTCTTTCACTTCGTAAAGAGATTTCACATGAGGAAATACTTCTTCATAATCATCCAAATAAACACCGTCTTTAAAGTCAAAATAGGCTTTTGTAAAAGCATTACCCTCCTCATTTAACATATCACTTACAAATACACCATCCCAGTTCATGTATATTTCAGTTCCTGTCATTTTCTTTTGTTTAAATTTGATGATTTCATTAGCAGCCGCTTCTTTAAATTCTTTGCTATATAAATGG
>NZ_JBFULJ010000914.1:0-1489 GCF_056400385.1 Priestia sp. P5_B4 | reverse complement strand
GTTAGCACCTGACCTGCTTCCTTCCCATCAGCTTTCGGAACTATTTAGCGGAATTAATCATAGAGGCGTACACTTGGGCTACGAGCACCCAAGAGGAAATGATGAACTCCGACAAGAGTTAGTCAAGCATGTAAAAAAACGAGGCATTGAAACTTCTTCTTCATCTATTTTAATTGTATCCGGTTCACTTCAAGCCCTTCAGTTAATTTCAATCGGCCTGCTGCCTCCAGGTGCCAATATATTAGCTGAAAAGCCTTCTTATCTTTATTCTCTGCCGTTATTTCAGTCCGCACAAATGAAAATAACGGGCGTTTCGTTAGACGAAGAAGGAATGCATTTAGCTTCATTAAAAGACCACCACGAAAAAGAAAAAGGCACAGCTTTATATACAATACCGAACTTTCATAACCCCACCAATGTAACGATGAGTGAAAAAAGGCGCCAAGAGCTGCTTCGCCAGTGTGAAAGAATGCATTTGCCTATTATTGAAGATGATGCTTACGGAGAGCTTTGGTTCCATTCACCGCCTCCACTTTCGTTAAAAGCTCAAGATAAAAATGGAATGGTTCTTTATTTAGGAACGTTCTCTAAAACATTCAGTCCAGGATTTCGAATTGGATGGATTATAGGGCCTGAACATGTAATTGAGCGATTAGCTGACCTTAAAATGCAAGTTGACTACGGAGCCAGTTCCTTATCTCAATGGGCTGCTGCTGAAGCTCTCAAAACCGGACTCTACGACAAGCATGTGGCCAGCGTACGCTATAAATTAAAAGAAAAATCTCAGCAAACACTGGCTATTCTAGAGAAGTATTTGAAGAATCTCGCTGTGTGGAATGCTCCGAGCGGTGGTTTTTATTTTTGGCTTACGCTGCATAAGCCTGTTTCGATGCGGAAGTTATTTAAGCACTGTCTCGACGAAGGAGYTCTTTTAAATCCAGGCGCATTGTATGACCATGAGACTACACAGCATATCAGAATATCCTTTTCTTATGCGACGCTTGCAGAATTTGAATACGGCATCAAAATAGTCGCAAAAAGCCTTAAGAATCTTTACAAGTGATTCTTAAGGCTTTCTTGTGTTAACGGCAGCTTTATAAAAAAAGTGAGCTTATTATGCTGACGTTCCGCTCGTATCTCTCCTTGATGCAGCTGAATAATTTGTTTTGCAATAGCCAGTCCTAAACCTGAACCATTCGCGTCCGTTCTTGATTCATCACCTCGATAAAATCGATCAAACAACTTTTCTACCTCAATTTTTTCACTGATGTTAATGCTGTTCCTAAAAGAAATAACTATGTAACCCTCGTCAATCTCCTGATTCACCTCTAATACGGAAGGCTTTTTGCTGTATTTCTTAACATTTTCGAGCAAGTTTTGAAATACTCTTACCATTTTTTCCACATCAATAAATGCATTCCATTCACAAGCAAAGGTAGTATGAACATCAATGCCTTCTCTTGTTAAAATTGGCTCGTACTCTCCTATT
>NZ_JBFULJ010000913.1:0-1492 GCF_056400385.1 Priestia sp. P5_B4 | reverse complement strand
AGGTCAAGGAAAAGGTTCATTATTCTTCTTTAATCCAGATAAAACAAGCGACCAATGGCTTCGTCAAAAACAGGTTACGATCACAATCGGAAATCACGTGTTTGCAAAATAAACAAAAAAAGCACTCAGATGAGTGCTTTTTTTAATATGCAACAAGTAAGCTTAATAAAACAGCTATAATAATAATAGGCAATACGTATTTAACTAGAAAGAACCATGCGTTGAATAATTTAGCGCCTTTTGTACTTCCTGAAATAAACTCTTCGTACACGGCTTCTTTTTTCATTTTAAATGTCACAAAAATCGCAATGGCTAAACTTCCCAGAGGCAGCATTAAGTTGCTCACAAAAAAGTCAGCTACGTCAAATATACTTCTGCCAAAAAGTGAGACATGTTTTAGTACACCAAACGAAAGCGCTGATGGGATACCTACCACAAACACAAGAATCCCTGATAAAGAAGCGTAGCGAGTTCGTTTTGTCTGATCGTCTTTGGTTAAAGCAGCTACGATAATTTCCAGCAGTGAGAAAGCAGACGTAAGCGTAGCAAATAGAAATAAAATTAAAAACAGTGCTAAAAAGACGGTACCAAACGGCATTTTCTCAAATACTGTTGGCAAGACCACAAACAAAAGTCCAGGTCCTTCAGTTGGCTTTAATCCAAATGAAAAAACGGCTGGGAAAATAGCCAAACCCGCCAGCAGCGAAACAAACAAGTTCAAAATAGCAATAGTCCCAGCTGAACGCGTCAAGCTTACTTTTTTCCCTAAATAAGAGCTATATGTCACCATGCAAGATAATCCCACGCAAAGCGAGAAAAACGACTGACCGAGCGCATAGAGAACAGATGACCCTGTAATGGCTGAAAAATCCGGTTTCAAAAAGAACTTTACTCCGTCCATTGCTCCGTCTAATGTTAAAGAACGCACCACGATAATGATAAAACAAATAAATAACAGCGGCATCATGTATTTATTAGCACGCTCTATTCCTTTTTGTACGCCTTTTGAAATAACAAACACTGTAATTAATAAAAACAGCGCCTGTGCACCTAATACTACATAAGGTTGGCTAATGACGGCATTGAACAACGGACCGTACTCTTTTCCGCTTAGCATACCGGTTACGCTCATAATCGTATATAAAATCACCCAGCCGCCAACGACGCTGTAAAAGGAAAGCAAAACGACACAGCTTAGTACTCCCAGCCTGCCAATCCATACCCAAGCGGATTTTGGAGCAATTGCCTTATAAGCACTAATCGCTTCTTTCCCCGTATGTMTTCCAATGATAAATTCTGCCAACAGAAGCGGCAATCCAATAAAAATCGTAAATAAAATAAACAACGCAAAAAACGCTCCACCGCCACTGGTTCCCGTTACGTATGGAAACTTCCATATCGCTCCTAGACCAATTGCTGCCCCAGCAGATGCTAAAATAAAACCGAGGCGTGAAGACCACTGATTTCCTTTACTCATATAATGCATATAATG
>NZ_JBFULJ010000912.1:0-1494 GCF_056400385.1 Priestia sp. P5_B4 | reverse complement strand
GATAGATACGAACTGTACGTAACCATAACTGAAACGCCTACGCTAAGGGAAAAGAATGCTTGTCCCATCGCAAACAAAATGGTTTGGGATGTAAGCTTTGAAAAATCCGGATACAAAAAGAAAGATACGCCTTCCATTGCCCCGTCTAATGTTAAAGAACGAATAATGATAATAATAAATAAAATAAAGAGAGCAGGCATTAAAATTTTGTTTGCTTTTTCAATACCATTTTGAATGCCTCTTGCTACTACAACAATTGTTAAAAGAAGAAAAACAAGTTGAGAGATAACAGCACTTGTTGGATTAGCAATGGTCGAGTTAAATAAACTCCCGTAGTCACTTACTCCATTCAGCTGACCCGTGACGCTTGCAAAAATATATTGCAAAATCCAGCCTCCTACTACACTATAGAAGGATAATAAAATAAAGCATGTGATCACACCTAAATACCCGATTCCTTTCCATAGGGAACCGGGAGCAACTGCATCATATGCACGAATTGCTTCTTTTTGTGTATGTCTACCTAGTACAAATTCAGCAAGTAAAAGCGGCAAACCAATAATTGCTGTAAACAAGATAAACAGTAAAAAGAAGGCCCCTCCTCCGCTTGTTCCGGCTACATAAGGCAGTTTCCAAATGGCTCCGATTCCAATTGCAGAACCGGCAGATGCCAAGATAAAGCCGAGTTTTGATGTCCATTGTTCGTTTTGACTCATTTTTTCTCACCATTTTTCTTTATTTATTCTGATTTGTCATACTATAGCACACAACCCTTCTGTCGAAAAGGGTTTTTGTTGTTTTAACCCTCATCATGTGTTATGAATAGTATGTAGGTTTCATGATTTATTTTCGTAACTAAAAAAAGTTTGACAGTTAGAGGTACAAAAAATGACAAATCAGCAAGTAATACAGCAACAATTTTTAGATAAGTTCCTTGACTTTATCTTAGTAAAATGTCCAAACTGCGAACTATGTGCGCGAGTTGTAAAACTGGATAAAAAATTGAGCGGGTCAACGCACTCATGCACGTGTCCTCACTGCGGTTATCTAGACGTAACCAACGCTGATAGCCAAGGACCGTTAGAACTTTCTGAAGCAGTAGATCCTTTTTTTCAGCTTCCGCTTTACTTAGAAACGATATGCCCTGAACGTCGACTTTGGGCTTATAACTTAGATCACCTTCAGTATATTGAATCTTATATTGAAGTTAAAACATGCGGGGCTTGTTTCGACGAGCTGTCGGTTGAACATTCATTGCCAGATTGGGTAATTCATAAGCAAGAAGAAGCATTAAGTGAAATTCAACGTTTAAAAGATACCGTTTTTTGCACATTCAAATGAAGATAGAAAAGAAACGTTGCCAAAGAGGCAACGTTTCTTTTCTTACGAAGAACTTTCTTCGGTAAGTTTTCTTCGATAGTCTCCGGCCTTATCGAACTCTTTTGCGGTGCCGACGAAAAAGTAAGTTACCGTATGATTTTTGTTACCTTGAGT
>NZ_JBFULJ010000911.1:0-1503 GCF_056400385.1 Priestia sp. P5_B4 | reverse complement strand
GTTGAAATTCAGCTTCGTTAATATGGCGGATAGTCGGAGAATTTGGTCGGTATATTCCTGCTTCTACATACGAATTCCAGTTCATGTGAGAACCTGATGCTAGTAAGCTCCACGTATTGTTAATGRCCTTGGTGCCACCGCCTTTGTTTCCGCTGAGCAGTCCTTCAGCAATTAAGTTTTCGGTTGCTGTCACCACCGTGCTTCTATTTACAGAAAAGCTAGCAGCTAAATGGCGCTGCGAAGGAATTTTAGTTCCAATAGGCCACTCTCCATTTATGATTTTCTCTTTCATATACTCTTGAATTTGTTTGTGCATTGGCTTTTTATCAGCCGGATCTGGAGTCCAGTTCATGTGAGACCACCTTTTTATAATTTGGTTGGTATTATAAATCAAAACTTGGATGGAGACAACAGGGGATGTCAATTGTAGTATAAAAGAGAAAGGAGAGAACAACATGTTTACAGTGGTTATACATGCTTTATTGTTAGCATTCGGTTTGATTTTACCTTTAGGGGTACAAAATGTGTTTGTTTTTAATCAAGGAGCCAATCACCGAACGTTCAAACAGGCGCTTCCCGTAGTTTTCACGGCTTCTGTTTGTGATACGATTTTAATTCTAGTAGCAGTGCTGGGAGTTTCAGCAGCAGCCGCTGCTTTTTCATTTTTTCAAACGCTCATTTTTGGAATAGGTCTTCTTTTTTTAGCGTATATGGGCTTTGTGACGTGGAAGAGCGAACCGTCAAAAACGTCAGTAAAGGAAGGAATGACGGTGAAAGCACAAATTTTATTTGCTGCTTCTGTATCTCTGCTAAATCCTCACGCGCTGATGGATATTATGGGCGTGATTGGAACAAATTCTCTACTGTACAGCGGAAAGGAAAAATGGGTTTTTACGCTGGTGACAATATCCGTTTCATGGATATGGTTTTTGTCCTTAGCTTTTGCAGGAAAAGCAGTAGGAAAAATGGATTCAAATGGGAAAATAATGATTTGGGTGAATAAGGCTTCTGCATGTATGATTTGGGGAGTAGCTCTTTACATGGCAAAAAGTATGTTTTTTCAGTAAAATAGATGCTAAAAGGAAATTTATGTAATAGAAAGAAGTGCTTTTTTCTAGAAAGCGAGGGGTAAAGATGATTCAAGGAATTAATCATATGTGCTTTTCTGTGTCAAATTTAGAACAATCCATCATGTTTTATCAGAAAGTGCTAGGAGCGGAACTTTTAGTGAAAGGAAAATCCACCGCTTACTTTAGTCTGAATGGACTGTGGCTGGCGTTAAACGAAGAAAAAAATATTCCTAGATCAGACATTCAGTATTCGTATACTCATTTAGCGTTTTCTCTTTCTATTGAAAATTTTGACGAAGCAAGAGAACTATTAAAACAGCATAATGTAACCATCTTATTTGGAAGAAACCGTGACGAGAGAGACAAAAAATCTATTTATTTTACGGATCCTGACGGTCATAAATTTGAATTTCACACCGGTACGCTCCAAGAC
>NZ_JBFULJ010000910.1:0-1517 GCF_056400385.1 Priestia sp. P5_B4 | reverse complement strand
ATCCAATACCAACTGAAGAGTTAAAGATAGAAAAGCAAGATGAAAGAAATAAGAATAAAACTAAAAATGAATCCTCCACTGAAAATAAATATAAGAGAAATTAATATTAAATCAATAGCATGAAAAAGTAGATATTCTAATTAATTATTACACTAAGTTATTAAAAAGTACTTGAAAGGAGTGGTAAGAATGGAAAAAACAGAACTACAGCCGGTTTTTGTTTATTTACATCCAGATGTATTAGCGCAAGGTGGTATTTATTTTATCGGACTAAATAAACGAGACAGGGAGCTTCCTCCGGCGAGTATTGAACATTTACGTTTAGATATGGCTAAACAATATTTCCCTTGGGATCCTGAGGCTCATCTTGTTGTAGAAGAAGGAAGATTTCAATGGGATGCTGTAAAAAAAGACTATATAGAAATCGTCGCCTAATAAAAATCTCGACATGGTAAAATGTCGAGATTTTTCATTTAGATAGTTTGCTGTAGATAATAGGGAGAAATGTACGCTGGGCCTCATATAACATTTAGAAGCAAAATTAAATAGCCCATCCATAAACAATTGCAGAGATCACAATAAATCAAATCATTCTTTATAATAGAGGGATGAACAACACTCCTACAATAAAGACAAGTTGGTGTAGTGTCAATGAGTCCTTCCATACTATGCGGGTTAACGTAATGTGGTTTATCAGAAACAACTCTTTAAATTAGGATCAAGCTTTAGCCTGCTTTTTCTTATCTTTTAAATACTTGTTTCACCTTTTGAACAAACCAATCTGGAGATCAATATAGGATTTCAAACACAACTTCTAATTACGCACTATTTACAAAAAAACTACTGGTGACTGAACACCAGTAGTTTTTGGGTTTTAAGATATATATAATATACATTTTTATTTTAACATAATGGAATTTGTTGGAGATGATATACRAAARGGCTCKTTATGGAAAAATAAATARGCACCTTGATAARATAGGGRKGCTTTTTTATGGATTTATTTCTTCTTTACCMTAAAGTARTTCTTTCTTTAACGTRTCAAAGTCTCTTTTAGCTACTTTTTCAATCTTATCAAATAATTCATCACCTTTGATTAAYCCTTTTTCTTCTAGTATTTCTTCTAACGCTTTAAATCTTACTCTAGATAAAACRRCCTCATTTACGGCATTAACCATCAACTTCTGATCTTTTGTAAGTTCTTTTTCTTTGRCTGGTTCTTGTTGTAACTTAATTCTAAATACRACTTTTGTGTCATCTGATATCTCTGCTGCTTGATAAAAAGTACTGTGTGAAATATTTYYYATTTTAAGTTTCTCATTTGTATCAACAATAGTAAGTTCAAAATGGGGGCTTTCGAAAAATAAGTCATATAAGTTATAATCTTTTTTTCCTATAACCGAAAATGCAAAACCAATCTTTTTTAGCTGCTCACCTGTAGGGGAATGTGTAATTGTTTTTTCTTCGAAATTTTCAACGTTAAATTCAACATTATTGATAATTAATTGTTTCAATTC